>JAUXPG010000469.1 GCA_030683915.1 Gemmobacter sp. | reverse complement strand
TGACCGCGTGTTGGCGGCCTTCGTGCGTGGGCAGTTGTCGGTCTGTCAGGTGCTCGGCGTCTATGACGCGGCGACGTTGGCCCTGGCGGGGTTGCAGTTCGGGCTGGTCGTGGGCGCCATCGCGGGCGCCATCACCTTCATTCCTTACGTCGGGGCACTGGTCGGCGGGGCGCTGGCCATCGGTCTGGCGCTGTTCCAGTTCTGGGGCGACTGGTGGTCAATCGGGCTGGTCGCCGCCATCTTTGCCTTTGGACAATTCCTAGAAGGCAACGTGATCACGCCCCGGCTCGTGGGCAATTCTGTGGGCCTGCACCCGGTGTGGTTGCTGTTTGCACTGTCGGCGTTCGGAACCTTGTTCGGCTTTGTCGGCATGCTGGTCGCGGTGCCGGTGGCCGCGTCCATCGGGGTGCTGGTGCGGTTTTTTGCCGAGCAATACACTGGCAGCCTGCTTTACCGAGGGCGCGAGGGGCGGGCGGCGAACCTTCCGCAGGAACCGGACACCGAGGCATGACGCGCCAGCTGACCCTGGCGCTGCCCCTGCAAGAGGCGCAGGGCCGCGCCGATTTTTTGGTGGCGCCTTCGAATGAACGGGCCTTGGCAGCGCTTGATGCATGGGCCGACTGGCCCGCGCGCAAGGCGGTTCTGGTGGCCCCCGAAGGTGCTGGCAAAAGCCACCTTGCAAGGGTCTGGGCCACATCCGCAGGTGCGGCCGTGGTTCAGGCCATCGACCTGCCCCACGCCGACCTGCCTGCGCTCGCCACCGCTGGGGTCGCTGTCGAAGATGCCGACCGCGCGCCCGGCCTTGCCACGGAAACCGCGCTTTTCCACCTGCACAATCTGCTGGCCGAACGCCGGTTGCCGTTGCTGGTGACGGCGCGGACCCCGCCGCGCGACTGGGGCCTTGGCCTGCCCGATCTGGCCAGCCGGATGCAGGCGGCCCCGGTGATCCGGCTCGACCCGCCCGATGACACCTTGCTGCGCGCCGTCATGGTCAAGCAGTTCACCGACCGCCAGATCGCTGTGGCGCCACAGGTGATCGACTTTCTGATCCCGCGCATGACCCGGTCACTCGCCGCCGCGCGCGAAATCGTTTCGGCGCTGGATGCCCGCGCGCTGGCCGAAGGCCGACCCGTCACCCGGCAGATGGCGGCGGAATGGTTTGAAGGGCCAGGCCTGTTCGATCTGGACTGATCCGGTTGCAACCCGGTGGGCTCTGGCCTCATATGCGCAAGACGCCCCGACGCAGGCACCCCCGATGACCCAGGCCGATTTCCTGACCGCCGCCTTTCCTGCCCCCGTTGAGCGGTCCCTTGCCGAAACACAGGGGCCGCGGCGGTTCTTCAACCGCGAACTCAGCTGGCTTGCCTTCAACTGGCGCGTGCTGGACGAAGCGGCGAACCCCCGTGTGCCCTTGCTGGAACGGCTTCGGTTCCTGTCGATCTCGGCCACCAATCTTGATGAATTCTACATGGTGCGCGTGGCGGGGCTGCGCCAGTTGGCACGGTCGGGCAAGGGCCTGCCATCGGAAGACGGGCGCAGCCCCGCCGAACAGCTTACGCAGATCAACGCCGAAGCGCGCGACCTGATGGCGACCCAACAAAAGACCTATCGCACGCTGACGCGGATCATGGATGCGGCGGGCATATCCATCCTGACCCGCGCGCGCCTGACGCAAGGCGACCGCGCCTTCCTGCGCGATCATTTCCTTGCGCAGGTGTTTCCCGTCCTGTCACCGCTGGCCATCGACCCGGCACATCCGTTTCCCTTCATCCCCAACACCGGCTTCTCGCTGGGGCTGGAACTGGAACGCACCGCAGACAAGCGCAGGCTTCAGGCCCTGCTTCCGATCCCCGCCCAGATCGCCCGCTTCATTCCGCTTCCCGCCAAGGACGGCAGCAGCCGGTTCCTGCCGTTGGAAGACCTGCTGTTGCTCAACCTCTCCAGCCTGTTTCCGGGCTATGACGAAACCGGGCACTGCGCCTTCCGTGTGCTGCGCGACAGCGATCTTGAGGTTGAGGATGAGGCCGAGGATCTGGTCCGCGAATTCGAAACCGCGCTGAAACGCCGCCGCCGGGGCGAAGTGATCCGCCTCAAGATCAGCGCGGGCGCCCCACCTGCGCTTCGGGCGCTGATCATGGAGGAGTTGGGGGTCGCCCCGGACGAGGTGGTTGAGGTTAAGGGCATGCTCGGCATTGCCGATCTCAAGGAACTCGTGCTGCCCTCCCGGCCCGATCTGCTGTGGCCCCCCTTTACCCCGCGCATCCCCGAACGGGTGACCGACCACGACGGCGACATCTTTGCCGCCATCCGGCAAAAGGACATGCTGCTGCACCACCCGTACGAAACCTTCGATCAGGTCATCGGGTTTCTCAATCAGGCGGCGCGCGACCCGAACGTGCTTGCGATCAAACAGACGCTGTATCGCACCTCCTACAACAGCCCGATCGTCGACGCCCTGTGCGAGGCCGCCGAGGCGGGCAAATCCGTCACCGCACTGGTCGAATTGAAGGCCCGCTTTGACGAGGCGTCAAACATCCGCCAAAGCCGCAGGCTTGAGCGCGCGGGCGCCCATGTCGTCTATGGCTTCATCCGCTACAAGACCCACGCCAAAATCAGCACCGTGGTGCGGCGCGAAGGCGACCAACTGGTCACCTACACCCATTTTGGCACCGGAAACTATCACCCGATCACGGCGCGCATCTACACCGACCTGTCGTTCTTCACCTGTGACCCTGCGCTCGGACGCGATGCAACCAAGGTGTTCAACTACCTCTCAGGCTATGCACAGCCCGAGGGGTTGGAAAACCTTGCCATTTCGCCCCTGGGGCTGAAAACCCGCCTGCTCGGCCTGATCGCCGCCGAGGCCGACCACGCCCGCGCCGGACGGCGCGCGGAAATCTGGGCCAAGATGAACAGCCTGATCGATCCCGAGGTGATCGACGCGCTTTATGCAGCGTCCTGCGCCGGGGTGAAAATCAGCCTTGTGATCCGCGGCATCTGCGGCCTGCGACCGGGCATCAAGGACCTGTCCGAAAACGTCCGCGTGAAATCCATCGTGGGCCGGTTTCTGGAACACAGTCGCATCGTGTGCTTCGGCAACGGTCACGGGTTGCCGTCGAAACAGGCGCGGGTGTTCATCAGCTCGGCCGACTGGATGGGCCGCAACCTTGCCCGCCGGGTCGAAACACTGGTCGAGATCGTAAACCCCACCGTCAAGGCACAGATCGAAAGCCAGATCATGGCGGCCAATCTGGCTGACGAGGCGCAAAGCTGGGTTCTCGGCCCCGACGGGCGCTATTTGCGCGAACTCGACGCCACCGACGGCAAGCTGTTTTCCTGCCATCGCTTCTTCATGGAAAACCCTTCGCTCTCGGGCCGGGGCAGCGCGGGCGCCGCCGATGTGCCGCGCCTTGCACATTCGTGGGATTGACGCACCTGACGCGACACGCGCATCCTTTTCCCACGCCTTGCCGCTTCGCGCCGATCCAAATATCCTGGGGGGTCCGGGGGGCTGGCCCCCCGGTCCTGCCAAAGCCATCTGGAACACCGCATGACTGATGATTTCGAACCCTTCGGCCGCCCGCTGTTCGAAGACCCGTCTGCCCGCGCGCTCAGCCGGGTGGGGGTGGTCGACGTGGGCTCCAACTCGGTGCGGATGGTCGTCTTCGACGGCGCCGCACGGTCGCCGGCGTATTTCTACAACGAAAAGATCATGGCGGGTCTGGGCAAGGGGCTGGCCGAAACCGGGCGGCTCAACCCACAGGGCCGCATCCGCGCGCTGGCGGCGCTCAAGCGATTTTCGCTGCTGGCCAAGGGCATGAACATCTCGCCCATGACCGTCATCGCCACCGCCGCCACGCGCGAGGCCAGCGATGGCCCCGAATTTCAGGCCGAGGTCGAGCGTGAGACGGGTCTGAAGCTCTGGATCATCGACGGCGACGAAGAGGCGCGCCTTTCGGCGCAGGGGGTGCTTCTGGGCTGGCCCGACGCGGCGGGCGTCGTGTGCGACATCGGCGGCAACTCGATGGAACTGGCCCGCATCGGCAAGGGTCAGGTCGGCAAGCGCGTGTCCACGCCGCTTGGCCCGTTTCGTCTTCAACAGGTCAAGGGCGGCCCCGACGAACGGCGCAAGCTGATTGAGCGGGTGCTGCGCAAGGCCGGCGCGACGGTGGACTCCGAAGGCCAGCGCATCTATCTGGTCGGCGGCAGCTGGCGGGTCATCGCCCGGCTTGACATGGAACGGCGCGGCTATCCGCTGACCGTGCTCCACGAATACCGCATGACCCCGAAGAACGTGCTGGAAACCGTGGACTGGATCGGGCGCAACGACCTGAACGCCCTGCGGATGCGGACCGGCACTTCTGCCGAACGCATGGATCTGGTGCCCCTCGCCTGCGAGGTGCTGGCCGTGCTGGTGCGCCTGTTCAAACCGCGCGAAATCGACGTGTCTGCCTACGGCATCCGTGAAGGGCTGCTGTACGAGCAGATGCCACAGCGGTTGCGCGAACGCGACCCGCTGATCGAGGCCGCGCGCATGGCCGAGGCCACGCAGGCCCGCATCCCGGGTTTTGGCAAGAAGCTTTATGCCTTTCTTCTGCCGCTGTTCAAAGGGGCCGGGGACGAGCGCCTGCGCCTGATCCGCGCCGCCTGTCTGCTGCACGATACGACATGGCGCGCACACCCCGATTACCGCGCCGAGGTGTGTTTCGACAATGCGACCCGCGCCAACCTTGGCGGGCTTGACCACCCCGGACGGGTGTTTCTTGGCCTTGCCCTGCTCCACCGCTACAAGAATAGCCGCGCCGGATCGCGGTTCGAGGCGATGTTCCGCCTTCTGGACGAAGACCAGTTGCGCGAGGCCGAGGTGCTGGGCAAGGCGATGCGGTTCGGCGCGATGTTCGCGCTAGGTGATCCGGCCGAAGCGGGGTCGTTGCGCTGGCACCCCCGCAAGCGGGTGCTGGAACTGGCGCTGACCCCCAAAGGACAGGCGCTGTTTGCCGAGGTCGCGCAGGCGCGCTTTGCCGCCCTTGCCCAAGCCATGCGCGCCACGCCTCAGATTGTTGCCGAAGCACCTGCCGCTTGATCCGTGTCAAGGCCGCGCTTGTTGTCCCGCCCTAGTGTGGGTGCGTCGATAGGAAATACGAAGGAGCGCGATATGTCGAACACCCCGCATCTGCTGGCCGATGAATTTCCGGCCCAAGCTGGAAAGATGCAGGCTTTGCAAGAAGTTAACCCCCATTTCGCCCGCATCTGCAAGGAATATGACGAGGTCAACCGCGCCGTCCACCGTGCCGAAATCCGCGTCGACGTGATGTCGGAGGAAGACGAGCAGAAACTGCGCCGCGAACGCGCCCGGTTGAAGGACGAAATCGCGCGGGTGCTCAACGGCTGACGCCGCCCTTCACGAAAGGCAAAAAGGCCCCTGCATCGCTGCAGGGGCCTTCGTTAATTTGAGCCCGCCGACAAGCTCAGGCAGCGGCAGGCCGCAGACCACCTTGGGGGGCGCGGTGGGCGCGGGCGGGTTTGCCATAGCGCGCCATGGCAAAGCCTTCGGTGTCGATCTGCGGCGCCCGGCCCGAAATCTGGTCGGCCAGCACGGCCGCGGACCCGGCAGCCATCGTCCAGCCCAGCGTGCCGTGGCCGGTGTTGGTCCATAGGTTGGCCAGCGGCGTCGCGCCAACGATCGGGGTTCCGTCCGGCGTCATGGGGCGCAGGCCGGTCCAGAAGCTTGCACCCGCGAGATCGCCCGCGCCGCTGAACAGGTCGCCCACCGACTTTTCCAGCGTGGCCCGGCGGCGCGGGTTCAGCGACAGGTCGAACCCGGCAATCTCGGCCAAGCCGCCGACACGGATGCGGTCACCCAGACGGGTAATCGCAACCTTGTAGGTTTCATCCATCACCGTCGATACCGGCGCGCGCGCTGCATCGACGATCGGAACGGTGATGGAATACCCCTTCACCGGCTCCACCGGCAGGCGCAGCCCCAGACTTGCCACCAACTGCGGCGAAACCGACCCCAGCGCCAAGACATAGGCATCGGCGGTCAACGGCCCTTCGGTCGTTTCCACGCCCGTCACGCGGCCCCCTTCGGCGCGAATCGACGTAATTCCCACGCCGTAGCGGAAGGTGACCCCAAGGGCTGCGGCCCGATCAGCCAGCGCGTTGGTAGAACTTGAAGCAGTCGCCGGTTTCATCCCCCGGCAGGCGCAAGCCGCCCGCGATGCGGTCGGCGGCCCCCGCCAGTCCGGGCTCGGCGGCAATGCAGCCCGCACGGTCCAGCACTTCGAACGGCACACCGTCGGCGCGCAGCACGGCAATGTCTTTTTCCGCCGCGGCGACCTGTTTGTCGGACCGGAACAGTTGCAATGTCCCCTGCTGGCGTTCGTCAAACGCCACGCCGGTGACCCCGCGCAGATCGGTCAGGCAATCGCGGCTGTATTCGGCCAACCGCACCATGCGCGATTTGTTGCGGGCATAGGCCGGAGTGGTGCAGTTCGACAGCATCTCGGCCAACCAGCGCAAGCGACCGGGGTTGAGTGTCGGGTGCAGCACCAGCGGCGCATGGCGCTGAAAGGCCCATTTCAGCGCCTTCAGCGGGATGCCGGGTGCGGCCCAGGGTGCCGAATATCCCGGGCTGATCTCGCCTGCGTTGGCAAAGCTGGTTTCCAGCGCCGGGCCGGGCTGACGGTCGATCACCGTCACCTCATGGCCAGCACGCGCCAGATACCACGCCTGCGTGACACCAATGACCCCAGCCCCCAGAACGATGATCCGCATATGCGCAAGCTCCTGTTCGCGTTGAACAGAAGATAGCGCGGCCGCGACGGAATATCTTCGCAAGTTCCAAGGCCGATCGGGCAGATATGCGAAGATTCTTGCGCGATTCTGAACTTAGCCAGAATATTCCGGCGACCCATAACGCTCAGGCGCAACGGGCTTCGGCGACTCGAGCTTGCAATAGTCCTGTTCGCGGGTCCATTCGGCGATGTCGGCCAGTTTGTTGCGGTTGCGCATCGGGCCCCAGTCCGCGGCAAGGCCGCCCCAACCGCCCGGACCGCCCGCGACAACGCCCGTCGCCTCGACCTGCTCGGACGCGATGTTGACGGCACAGGCCAGATTTGACGCGCCATCATAAAGCGCCCCAGCATCGCAGCCATAGGCCCGCGCCGTGCCAGGTGCGATCTGCATCAGCCCGCGATACTTGCCACCCTCACCAGCGGCGCGCGGGTTCCACGTGCTTTCATGCTTGGCCAAGGCCGAGAACAACCCCACCCAGAACGCGCGGCGGTTGGTGTCGGACGCCTTCTTGTAGGCGGGGCAGAAGGTGGCGATGTCGGCGGGCACGCTTTGCACCAAACGGTCGCCCCTGCCCTTGATTGCCGCCAGTGTGGCCCGCGTCCAGGTTCCTGCTTCGGGCCGGTGGTCCCAGCGCGCCACGGGCACTTCCGAGAGTGCGGGCGCGGCCAGAATCAGGGCAGGCGAAAGTCCAAGGGCGGGGGGCAACAGGCGTGTAGGTGCGATCATCAATCCGGTCCGGTGGCACCGGATCCTGTGTCCGGCCCAAAATCCCTGCGCCGCAGGGCCCCGGTCTGGCAACCCGCCCCCCGTGCGCCAACGGGGATTCGGGCGGAATCTTGCCGGGTCCCCCCCGAAAACACCCCGCGATGGCCTGAATTCCGCCACGCGGCGCGGCGAAATTGGTCGCAACGCGCCCCAGAAGGAGCCCCGCCATGACATATGTCTCCACCTCTGCCGATGCTTTCCCCGATTCTCGCCGCCCCTTTGCCCGCATGTTGGACGGCTTTCTGACCGCGCTCTCGCCGCGAAGCGCCGCGCCCGCCGCCGCTGTGCAAGCGCCGGCGCCCGGTCCTGCCGCCAGCGCGCTGATCGACGCCGATTTCGAACGGATGGCAGGATTCGGGTCGTGGGAGGCTTTGCGCGACAACTTGCGCGAAAGCGCCAACGCCCCACCGCGCAAACGCGCCTGACCCCCGGAGCCTGACATGACCGACATCGCCCCACCGCGCCTTGCCCTGCAAGCCCCCGCGCTGGCCTTGGCAGCCTTGGTGCCGATGATCGCGCGGGGCGGGATGCAACTGGCGAACAGGGCCGGGCTATGCGGCGTGTCGGACCGTCGGCTGAAGGCCGCGCTGGACCTTCCGATTCTGGCACAGGCCCCGGCAGAGGTGACGGCAGGCCCGGTGCAGACCCAGGTGAAGGCCCTGATCGACGCAGGCGACTGGCAGGGCCTGTGCGAAACGATTCGCGGCTGGGATCTGGCGCGCGCCGCCACCCCGCATGGTCAGCGCAAGGCGCGCCTGGCTGCCGGGGCCGTGCTGGCATCGGTCGCCCCCGAAATCATCGCGGCGCAAGCCGCCGCCGCGCCTGCCGATCCGGTGGCCGCCACGCTGGCGGGGTTGGCTGCGTTGCGCCGCGGGACGGATATCGACCGCGCCAGTTCGCTGCTCGTCAGGTTCGAACCGGCGGAATGGGCCTCGCCCCTTTTGGCTGAGGCACAGTACCGCCTGTGCCTTGCGCTGCCCGAGGGCACGGCCGATCTGTCCGCCGCACATGACGACTGGGCCGATCTGGACGCACGGGATGATGCGGTGTGGGACAGCCACGCCGCGATCTTGCTGGCACGCACCAGTCTTGCAAGCGTGGCCGCCGCCGCCGCCCGGGCCGAATGGCAGACCGAGCGATGGCTGGGCAAAGGGGGCTATGCGCTGTTTCTGCTGCCGGTGATGGAATCCGCCCCGGCCTTGTGGGACAGGATCGACCCCGAGCGCCTTGCCGCTGCGGTGCTTGATCTTGCGCGCCATCGTCACAAGGATCAGGGCGCGGTCAACCGCATCGCCCGCGACTGGCATCGGCTGGGAATCGTTGCGCCCGGTCCGTGGCGCGCGCTGCTGCGCACCAGCTATCGCCAATTGCTGGAAGAAAGCCTGAACACGCTGATACCTGCCGTCTGGGGCGTGCCCGACCTGACCGCGCGCCGCCGCATCGCGGATGCCTTCACGCCCGAACTTCGCGCGGGCGCGCGGCTTCGTGCCACGCCTGCGGGCCTGACCCTGTGCGACCGCAGCGCCGCCTGACAACCGGCTTGAAGCGCAGCGCCCCAGCGACTAGGAACGGGTCATGCCGTTTTGCGGGGATATTCCATGCTCGACCTGACCTTCCAGCCGCCGAAACCCAAAGTCATCGCCGGGGCGAAAGCCGACTGGGAACTGGTGATCGGCATGGAGATTCACGCGCAGGTCGCCAGCAACGCCAAGCTGTTTTCCGGTGCTTCGACCGCGTTCGGGTCGGAACCCAACAGCAACGTGGCCTTCGTGGACGCGGCGATGCCGGGCATGCTGCCGGTCATCAACGACTTCTGCGTGGAACAGGCGGTCCGCACCGGGCTGGGCCTGAAGGCGCAGATCAACCTGATGTCGGCGTTTGACCGCAAGAACTATTTCTACCCCGACCTGCCACAGGGCTATCAGATTTCGCAGCTTTACCATCCCATCGTGGGCATGGGCGAAGTGCTGGTCGAAATGGGCCCCGGCGTGGCGCGTCTGGTGCGGGTGGAACGCATCCATCTGGAACAGGATGCCGGCAAGTCGATCCACGACATGGACCCGTCGCTCTCCTTCGTCGATTTCAACCGCACCGGGGTCGCGCTGATGGAAATCGTTAGCCGCCCCGACATTCGCGGCCCCGAAGAAGCGGCAGCCTATGTGGCCAAGCTGCGCCAGATCCTGCGCTATCTGGGCACCTGCGATGGCAACATGCAAAACGGCAACCTGCGCGCCGATGTGAACGTGTCGGTGTGCCGCCCCGGCCAATACGAAAAGTATCAGGCAACGCAGGATTTTTCGCATCTCGGCACGCGGTGCGAGATCAAGAACATGAACTCCATGCGGTTCATCCAGCAGGCCATCGACTATGAGGCCCGCCGCCAGATCGCCATTCTGGAGGATGGCGGCAGCGTGGTGCAGGAAACCCGGCTCTATGACCCCGACAAGGGCGAAACCCGCAGCATGCGGTCCAAGGAGGAAGCGCATGATTACCGCTACTTCCCCTGCCCCGACCTTTTGCCGCTGGAACTGGAACAGGCTTGGGTCGATGACATCGCCGCCCGCATGCCCGAACTGCCCGACGCCAAGAAGGCGCGGTTCATGGGCGATTACGGGCTGACCGATTATGACGCCAGCGTGCTGACCGCCGAACTGGATGCCGCCGATTACTTCGATGCGGTGGCGCACGGGCGCGATGGCAAGCAGGCGGCGAACTGGGTCATCAACGAACTGTTCGGGCGCCTGAACAAGGAAGGGTTGGCCATCGCCGACAGCCCGGTCTCGGCGGCGCAACTCGGCGGCTTGCTGGACCTTTTGGGCAACCAGACCATTTCCGGCAAGATCGCCAAGGACCTTTTCGAGATCCTGTGGACCGAGGGCGGCGACCCGGCGCAGATCGTCGAATCGCGCGGCATGAAGCAGGTCACCGACACCGGCGCCATCGAGGCCGCCGTGGATGAGATCATCGCCGCCAATCCCGCGCAGGTGGACAAGGCCAAGCAGAACCCCAAGCTTGCAGGCTGGTTCGTCGGTCAGGTCATGAAGGCGACGGGCGGCAAGGCCAACCCGGCAGCAGTCAACGATCTGGTGATGCGGAAACTGGGCCTGTAGGCGCAGGCCCGCAGGAGCCCCGTACCAGCAACCGGCAGGCAAGTTCGATGCGCCGGGCGGGCATCGTTCCGCCGGTCTGCAAGTCGCGCAGCAGGTCCACCGCAGCGGCGCCGATATGCTTCATCGGCATTTCGATGGCGCTGAGCGGTGGCGTGGTGAACGCGCCTTGTGCCAGCCCGTCCATGCCCATCACTGACACGTCCTGCGGCACGCGCAGCCCCGCCGCCGCCAGCGCCTGTATCGCGCCGAACGCAAGGCTGTCCCCGGCACAGAGGACGGCAGTAAAATCGACGCCACCGCGTGCTATCCTGCGCGTCAGCGCCTCGGCGGCCAATGCGGGCACCCAATCGTTCACCTCGACCACCAGCGCGGGATCATGCCCGCCCATACGGTCGCGCCAGCCCTCCTGCCGCCGCTCGATAGTGCGGCGGCCCGGACGGGTGAGAAACAGGATGCGCCGGTGACCCAGCCGCATCAGATGGTCTGTCGCCAGCGCAGCGGCGGCCCGGTTGCTGGGGGCCACCGACGACAGTTGCATCAAGGGGTCGTCGCCGTTCACCAGCACGACCGGCTTGGCGAACCCACGGACGGTTGCCAGCATGTCGGACTCATCAAGCGTCAGCAAAAGCAGGCCCGATACACGCGGCTCTGCCGCCGCCAGCGCCAGCGCGGCGCGTTCCGCCGGGGTTCCGGCATTGGCCAGTGTCACCACCTCGGCCCGCAGCAAATGCGCGCGCTCCTCAATGCCCTGCATGACATGCAGGGTGAACTGGCTGCGGGCGTAATCCTCCATCGCGGCGGGACTGGCGACCACCAGCAACTGCTGCCCGGCCAGCGTTGACGGCAGGGCATAGCGGAATTCCTGCGCCTTGCGCTGGATACGGTCCGCCAGTTCGGGCCGCACCCCCGCCGCACCCGACAAGGCGCGCGACACGGTGGCAACCGACACATCACACGCCTGTGCCAGATCCTCCAGCCGGATACGTCGGGTGGCTTTGGCCCGTTTGCCGGAAGGGGATGCGCGCATGGATGGACTCCTTGCAAAAAATTTACAGATTGCGCAAATTTTTTGCAAGCCCATCCTGTGCGGCAGAGAAAGACATCAGACTGCGGGGGAACGATGCGACCAGAGGCCGATCTGATCCGGCAACGGCTGGGGCAACTGGTGCAAGGGCTGACCGCGCTGCGCCACGATGGCCGGTTCGACGAACCGAACCTTGATGGCACGGCGGGCGACTACATCAGTTTTGACAGTTGGGAATGGCCGCAGGGCGTGGGGCTTTATGGTCTGGTCCAATTGTGGCTGCGCCATCGCGACCCCGGTTTGCGGTCGCTTCTGGAAGGATGGTATGCCCGGCATCTGGCGCGCGGCCTGCCGGGGATGAACATCAACACAACCGCTCCGATGCTGGGGCTGGCGATGCTCTGGGCCGAAACCCGCGATCCGCGCTGGCAACCCGCGCTGGACGCATGGGCCAGCCGGCTGATGACCGAAGCGCCACGGACCGAAGAAGGCGGGTTCCAGCACGACGTATCCGACAAGGTGAACCCCGGCGAATTATGGGATGACACGTTGTTCATGGCGGGGCTGTTTCTGGCGCGCTATGGGCAGGCGTCGGGCCGGACCGAACTGGTGGACGAAGCCGTGCGTCAGTTTCTGGTGCATACCCGCTATCTGTCGGACCCTGAAACCGGGCTGTGGTTTCACGGCTGGACCTTTGAGGGCCGCCATAACTTTGCCCGCGCCCGCTGGGCGCGCGGCAATGCCTGGGTCACGGCCTGCATTCTGGACCTGTTCGAAACCAGCATATTGCCCGGCAGCGTGCGGATGTATCTGCAAGGCGTGCTAGAATCGCAGGTGCGCGCCCTGCTGCCGCTGCAAACCGCCTCGGGCGCGTGGCGCACGCTCCTCGACGACCCCGCCAGTTACGAAGAGATCAGCGCCACCGCCGGCTTTGCCTACGGCCTGCTCAAGGCCACGCGGCAGGGTATCGGCGGCGCGGATTGGGCCGAGGCCGGGTGGCGTGCGGTCGGGGCGGTAATGGCCAACATCGACGCAGGCGGCACGGTGCAGAATGTCAGCTATGGCACCCGCATGGGCCATGACCTGCAATTCTACCGCGACATCCCCTTGCAACCCACCGGATACGGACAGGCGCTGGCCATCCTGTGCCTGGTGGAGGCCGAGGGCCATTTGACCCGGCAGGAGGCCGCATGATGGACGTGCGCTATGGCGTGAACCCGCTGGATTACCGCACCTGGGATACCGACCGGATGCGCGCCGAATTCATGGTGCAAGGCGCCTTTGGCGGCGGCCTGCGGCTGACCTATACCCACATCGACCGCATGATCGTTGGCGCTGCCGTGCCGGGTGCCGAGGTGCTGATGCTGTCGGACGGCACCGATGTCGGAACGCCGCATTTCTTTGATGCGCGCGAGGCAGGCGTGGCCAATCTGGGCGCCGGAGGCACCGTCACGGTGGACGGTGCGGGGTTTCATCTGGCCAACCGCGACATCCTCTACATTGGCCGGGGCGCACGGGTGGTGACGTTCGCCAGCGACACCCCCGATACCCCCGCGCGGTTCTACATCAATTCCGTGCCGGCAGGGGCCGACCATCCGCACCGCCTGATCCGCCGTGCCGAAGCCAAGCCGTTGCATCTGGGGTCTGCCGCGAAGTCGAACATCCGCACCCTGCGCATGTACATCCACCCCGAGGTGGCGCCGTCGTGCCTGCTGCTCATGGGCATCACCGATATGGCCGACGGGTCGGTCTGGAACACGATGCCGCCGCATGTGCATGAGCGTCGGATGGAGGCTTATTGCTATTTTGATCTCGCCCCCGAGGACCGGGTGGTCAAACTGGTGGGCACGCCCGACCACACGCGCAGCCTGATTGTGGCCGATGGCGACATCGTGCTTTCGCCGGCGTGGTCCATCCACATGGGCGCGGGCACCGGCCCCTATGGCTTTGTCTGGGGCATGACGGGTGAAAATCAGGCCTACACCGACGTCTTGCCGGTGCCAGTGGCGCAACTTCGATAGGTGTCCAACATGACCGGCTTTCTGTCCCATCCCCTGACCACCGGCACCGCCATCGGCTATTGGCGCGTCGGCGCCACGCAGGACTCCCGCTACGACCTGCCAGACATGCCGATGAAGGGGGAAATGGACCCGTTCTTTTTCCTGACCAAGGACAAGAACTTCATCCCGCACGAATACCCTTGCCGCACGCAGTTCGCCGCCGACCGGCGCGGGCGGCGCCCGGACCCGCAGGGCAGCTTTCAGCCCTTGCGCACCTGGCTCCCCTTCGGGTCGCCGCGGCTGGACCTCTCGGGGTTCTGGTTCCGGCCGACCCATGTTGCCACATGGGCGGAATGCGTGATCCGGGCCGAAACCGCGGGCCCCGCCCGGCTGTCCTTGCGCACCTGCGGTGGTGCGGTGCTGTGGGTGAACGGCGCCGAAGCGGGCTGGATGGCGCCCTACAAGCGCAACGCCGAGACGGCAGCGGAAGTCGACGTGGAGTTGCAGGCGGGTGACAACACCCTGACGCTCTATTTCGACGATCTGGCCGAACGTGACGCGCGCTACTACGTGCAGTTGGACTGGCTGTCGGGGCCGCAGGCCGTGGCGGGCATTCCCACCGCCTGCCCCACCGGGTTGGCGCAAGCGGTCGAAACCGCTCTGGCGACCATGCATTTCGATGCACCTGCCTATACCGGGGGCGAAGTGGCGCTGGTGCTGCCGCAGCCTATTCCGGCCGAGGCCGATGTATCGATCCGGGTCGAGGGCGATTTCATGTCGCACCACCCCGAAAAACTGTCCCGCCATCTGCCTGCCGGGTCGCAGCGTCTGGTGATCGACCGGGCGGAAAACCTGCCGGGCGATTTTCGCCATTTCATTCCCACACTGACGGTGCAGGGCTTTTCCGCCACCCGCACCTTCGGGGTCGAGGTCTGCGATGTTGCCGCCCAAGGCGCGGCGCCCCTGTCGCAGGCCGACCGGGTGACCGAGGCGCTGACCTGGGTGGCCGAAAAGGGCGAACCCGACACGGTGGCCGCACTGGCCCGTCTTGGGCTGGGCCTGAGCGATGCCCGCACCGAAGCGATGATCGACGCAACCCTGCCCGCGATCGAAGATTGCTGGGACTGTGCCGATTTCGCGCTGGTGCCACTGTTGTGGGGGCGAACGCGGTTCGGGCACCTCATGTCCGACCGGCTGCGCGCGCGGGTCGATGCGGCCATTCTCGGCTATCGCTACTGGATGGATGAACCGGGCAATGATGTGCAGTGGTATTTCAGCGAAAACCACGCGCTGCTGTTCCATACCTCGGCCTATCTGGCGGGTGCACTGCTGCCCGACGCGACCTTTGTCCGCTCGGGGCGCACGGGGGCCGATCAATCGGCCACGGGCCGCGACCGCGTGCGCGCATGGCTGGACCATTTCGAGGCATGGGAGATGGCCGAATTCAACTCTGCCCCGTACTTCCCGATCGATCTCAAGGGGCTGACCGCGCTTTACGCCCTTGCCCCCGATGCCGACATCCGCGAACGGGCGGGCCGCAGCATTGCCCGGTTGCTGGGCATGGTGGCCGACAGCGCGCATCACGGCATCCTGACGGCGGCGCAGGGGCGCAGCTATGAACACACGCTGCGCGCCGGGCGCACGCTGGAACTGTCGGCCATCACCCGCATGCTCTGGGGTCTTGGCCGGTTTGGCGCGCGATTCCACTGTGTGCCGGGTCTTGCGCTAGCGATCCGTGATCACGGGCTGACGGTGGATCCGGCCTTGGCCGCGCGGGCCAGCCTGCAGGCGGGCGAGCAGGAATGGTCCTTTGCGCAGGGCGAAAACCGGTTTGCCGCGCTTTATCATGCCAAGACACGGGATTGGGCGCTTGGGTCTGCAGCGGCGTACCGCTGGTTCGACTGGGGATATCAGGAAACCCTGATCCACGGGCGCATCGGCACCAACCCCGATGCCCAGGTCTGGATCAACCAACCCGGCGAGGTCATCCATTCCGGCTATGGCCGGCCGTCCTATTGGGGCGGCTCGGCCAGCATTCCGCGCGTGCAACAATACCGCGGGCTGGCAGTGGTGTGGTTCGATGGTCAGCCCGAACAGCCTGACTTCACCCATGCCTGGTTCCCCGCGCCGGTGTTCGACGAAGTGCACCTGACCGGCCAGACCGCCGCTGCGCGGTCAGGCGATGGCGCATTGCTGATCCGCACGCCGGGCCCGCTGGAAAAGCTGACCGAAGGGCCGACGGCGGCATGCGAGCTGCGCCTTGCGGGCCGCCACGGCTGGTGGTTGCTGCGGGTGGGGCGTGCGACGGCGCTGGACGCTTTTGTTGCGCGACACGGCGGGCTGAACCTGACAGGCGACGGTCCGCGCGCTATGCTGCGGGTGGAGGACGCCGAATATGGCCCGGTGGTGTTCCACCCCGATGGACGGGTGGAGGCCGAGGGCCGGGTGATCGACCCCAAGGGTTTCACCGTCGCAGGGACGCGCCGGTTGATGACAGACGACTGACCGCCGCAAACGGGGGCAGACAATGGAGGAGGAAACGACAATGACGAAACACACGATGGTGCTGGCGCTGGCCGCCAGCCTGATGGCCTCGACCGCGCTGGCGGGCGACGTGCGGATGATGTGGTATTCCGATGGCGTGGAAGGCGAGGTGATGAAAGACCTCGTGGCCCGATTCAAGGCGGAAAACCCCGGCATCAACCTGATTCTGGACGAGGTGGCCTACAAGGTCGTGCAGGAACAGCTGCAAATTCAGCTTGAGGCCGGACAGGGCCCCGACATCGCGAGGGTGACGAACATCAAGACGTTGGCTCCGCACTGGCTGGACCTGACGCCGCATCTGGCCGATCCGGCCTACTGGCGCACCAATTTCGGCGCCCATGCCGACTGGATGCGCGTTGACGGGTCCGACGCGATCACCGGCTTCATGACGCAACTGACGCTGACCGGCGGTTTCGCCAACGCAACCCTGTTCGAACAGGCCGGCGTGGCGCTGCCCGGCAAGGGCGCGACGTGGGACGACTGGGTGAACGCCTCGGCCGAAGTGGCCAAGTCGCAGGGCACCGCGGCGGCCTTTGCCATCGACCGTTCGGGCCACCGCATGACCGGGCCGAACGTCAGCTACGGCGCCAACTACATCGGCGCCGATGGCAAGCCCGCGCCGGTGGATGCGGGCACCAAGGCCTTTGCCGAAAAGCTGGTGGGCTGGGTCGCCGGAGGCCAGATGCTGAAGGACACCTGGGTTGCGGCTTCGGGCTCGACCTACCGCGCGGCGGCGGACGATTTCATCAACGCGCAGATCCCGTTCTATTATTCCGGATCGTGGCAGATCGCCAACCTGTCCACCAAGATCGGCGACGGGTTTGACTGGGTCGCCACCGGGTCGCCCTGCGGCACGGCGGGCTGTTCGGGTCTGGCAGGCGGCGCGGCACTGGTCGCGGTGAAATACACCGCGAACCCGACCGAAGTCGCCAAGGTGATGGAGTTCTTTGCGCGTGAGGAGATCGTCAAGGAATTCTCTGAGCGCACGCTGTTCCTGCCGGCGCATGCCGGGGTGGCAGCCAAGGGCGGCCTGAACTGGCAGACGGCGGACAAGAACGTCGGCGCGGCGCTGGATGTGTTTGTCGCCGCCTCGGCTGACATCCTGCCGGCAGCGGCAGCGTTGCCCGCGTGGAAATGGGCGTCGCCCGTCTATGGCGCACTGGTCAACCGGATCAGCCAGGTGATGGCGGGCGAGTTGAAGCTGGACGAGGCGTTTGCCAAGATCGACAGCGACATCGCTGAACAGGTCGCGGCGGCGAAGTAACCGCGATGGCACAGGTTGGTGCATGGGTGGGGGCCGTGATCACGGCCCCCCTGCGGGGGTTTGCCCGGCTTTTGGACGTGCCGTTGCGCGTCTGGCAGCGGCTGGCGGGCCAGAACGGCATGGCGGCATTCTTTCTGCTGCCCAACATGGCGATCTTCGGCATTTTCGTGCTGTTTCCGCTGGGTCTGAACATTGCCTACTCGCTGACCTCGGGGGGCGCGCTGTTCCTTGCCGACCGCAATTTCGCGGGGCTTGGGCAGTATCAGCGCCTGCTGACCTGTGCCGACTACACCAATCTGCTCAGTTGTCAGGAAGATCAGTTCTGGACCGCCCTTGGCAACACGGCGCTGTTCGTGGTGGTGCAGGTCACGGCACTGATCGTGCTGGCCACCGCAACCGCGCTGATCCTGAACCGCGAACTGCGCGCCCGCAGCTTCTGGCGCGCGGTGTTCTTTTTTCCCGTGCTGCTGTCGCCCGTCGTCGTGGGCCTGATCTGGCGCTGGATACTTGACCGCAACGGCGTGCTGAACGCCGGACTGGTCGCGGTCGGGCTTGACCCGGTGAATTGGCTGCTGGACCGCAACTTTGCCTTTGCCGCCGCGGTGGGGGTGACGATCTGGGCGCATCTGGGGTTCTTTGCGCTGATCCTGCTCGCGGGCCTGCAGGCCATACCGCGCGATCTTTATGAGGCCGCCGAGATGGATGGGACCCGTCCGGCCCGCGTGTTCTGGCGCATCACCCTGCCGCTTTTGATGCCCAACATGCTGGTGGTGATCGTGCTGGCCTTGATCCGGGCGGTTCAGGTGTTTGACGAAGCCTTCGTGCTGACAGGGGGTGGGCCGGGCACGGCGACGCTGTTCCTGACGCAATACATCTACGAGGTCGGCTTTGCGTCCTTGCTGAAGAATCCCGGTCTGGCCGCTGCGGCCTCGATCCTGATGGGTGGTGTGCTGGTGGTGCTGACCCTGTTGCAACTGGCGCTCGGGCGGCGCAACGAACGAAAGGCCAAGCTGAAATGAGCGCCGTTGGCACCTTTCTGACCCGCCGCCGGGGCGGCGACCGCTGGGACTGGACTGATATTGTCACCTTCCTGTGGCTCGGTGCCGGGGTTTTCATCATGTTCGGCCCGGCGTTGTGGCTGGTGCTGTCATCGTTCAAGTCGCCCGCCCAACTGTCCGAGTTTCCACCCACCTTGCTGCCCTACGAAGCCCGCACCGCCGTGGTCGAAGGGTATGACAAACCCTTGCCGCTGTTCGTGGTGACCGATGACTCCGGCACCCGGACGCTCGCAGAGGTGCGCCGCGTTGGCACCATCGCGCAAATGGTGGACCCTGAAAACCCCGCCACGATGGAGCGGATCAACATTGCCAACCGCACACCCGACCGCGCGGTGGGGTTCAGCTGGGGCAATTATCTGGACCCGTTCCTGCGCTTCGACTTTCTTAAATACACCCAAAACTCGATATTTGTCACAGGCGTTGCCACGCTCATCACCTTGTTGACCAACAGCATGGCGGCGTTTGCCTTGTCAAAATACGACTTTCGCGGTCGCAACACGGTGGTCGTGCTGATCATCGCCACGCTGATGATCCCTCTCTCGGTGATCCTTGTGCCACTTTATTCGATCGTGTCGGGAGTGGGGCTGATCAACAGCCTCTGGGGGGTGATCTTGCCCACGGTGGCCACCCCCACCGGGGTATTCCTGCTGCGGCAGTATATGCTGACCATTCCGGACGAACTGCTGGAGGCGGCGCGCATGGACCACGCCAGCGAATGGCAGATTTACTGGCGCATCGTCCTGCCCCTGACCGCCCCCGCGCTGGCGGTGCTTGCGATCTTCTCGGTCGTCTGGCGCTGGAACGACTTTCTCTGGCCGCTGATCGTGCTGAGCCGGCAAGAGGTTTACACCCTGCAGGTCGGCCTGAACGCCTATGCGGGCGAGTTGAACGTGCAGTGGCACTATCTGCTTGCCATGACCGTGATCACGATGATTCCGGTCGTGCTGGTGTTCGTCTTCCTGCAACGCTTCATCACCGCCGGCATTGCCGGAACCGGCCTGAAATAAGGGGGGCCGCATGGGCCGCATCGTTCTCAAGGACATCCGCAAAACCTATGGCGCGGTCGACGTGCTCAAGGGCATCGACCTTGAGGTGGCCGAAGGCGAACTGGTGGTGTTCGTCGGCCCTTCGGGCTGCGGCAAATCCACGCTGCTGCGGATGATCGCCGGGTTGGACCGGCCCACCACCGGCACCATCGAAATTGACGGGGTGGACGTGACCGCTCGGGGCGCCGCCGACCGGGGCCTTGCTATGGTCTTCCAAAGCTATGCGCTTTATCCGCACATGACAGTGCGGGCGAACATGGCCTTCGGGTTGCAGAATACCAAAATGGCCAAGGCCGAAATCGACGCCCGCATTGCCGAAGCCGCCCGGATGCTGGAAATCGAACCGCTGCTGGACCGTCGCCCCGGCCAGTTGTCGGGTGGCCAGCGCCAGCGGGTGGCCATCGGCCGCGCCATCGTCCGGCGGCCCACGGCCTTCCTGCTGGATGAACCGCTGTCGAACCTTGATGCGGAATTGCGGGTGTCGATGCGGGCGGAACTTTCGGCGCTGCACGACCGGCTGGGTGCCACGATGATCCACGTTACCCACGACCAGGTCGAGGCGATGACAATGGCCGACCGCATCGTGGTGCTGCGGGCGGGCAAGGTGGAACAGGTGGATACCCCGCTTGGACTTTACAACCGGCCTGCCAACCTGTTCGTCGCGGGTTTCATCGGCGCACCCGGCATGAACCTGTGGGCCGGGCGCGCCGGGGCTTCGGGGTTCACGCTGGACGGCGGGCAGGTGTTGCCGGTGGCGGCGCAAGGCGCCACGACGCTGGGCTTGCGGCCCCAGCATCTGCGGCTGGACCCGGCGGGCCCGCTTGTGGCGCAGGTCACGCTGGTCGAGGCATTGGGGGCCGAAAGCGTGATCCACGCCGATCTGGCAGGCGGGCAAAAGCTGCTGGCCGTGCTGCCCGGGCAGCCGGATCTGGCCCGCGGCGCATCGGTGCGGTTCGGGTTCGACCCCGGACATGCTCACCTGTTCGGCGCAGACGGCTTGCGCGCGGCCGCCTGAACGTCGCAGGCCCGTTGCGACGCTACGCCAGGTCCGCAACTGTGAACGCCAACATCGCGGCCCGCATTTCAGGCGATTCCAGATGTGCGCTCCTCGGCACCAGTTTGGCGGATAAGGACCCCTAACCACGGCCCAGGATGCGCGATATTCTTCGTATTGTCACATATCGCGCATTTTCGCGCATCCAACGTTGACGCTTTGCGCCTGACCGCGCATAGTCCAACAAAATGACATCGGAGTTTCCATGACCCGTCCCGCCATCGCCGACCTGTTCATCATCGGGGGCGGCATCAACGGCTGCGGCATCGCACGCGATGCCGTCGGGCGCGGGCTTTCGGTCGTGCTGGCCGAACAGGGCGATCTGGCACAAGGCACCTCGTCTGCATCAACCAAGCTGTTTCACGGCGGTCTCAGGTATCTGGAATACTTCGAATTCCGCCTTGTGCGCGAGGCTTTGGCCGAACGCGAAACCCTGCTGGTCGCGATGCCACATATCAGTTGGCCGATGCGGTTCGTGCTGCCGCTGTCGCCAGATATGCGGTTCGACAATGACACGCCCACGGCGCGGCTGCTGGGGCGGGTGATGCCGTGGATGCGCGGGCGGCGGCCGGATTGGCTGATCCGTCTGGGGTTGCTCATGTATGATCATCTGGGCGGGCGGCGCATCCTGCCCGGCACCCGCACGCTTGATCTGACCCGCGATCCGGCAGGCCGCCCGCTGCAGCCGCGTTTTGCCAAGGCCTTCGAATATTCCGATTGCTGGATTAAGGACAGCCGCCTTGTGGTGCTGAACGCACGCGATGCGGCGGCACGGGGTGCGCAGATCCTGACGCGGGCGCGGGTGATGTCGGCGGACCGCACCGCCGATCACTGGACCGTGACGGTGGACCGCGACGGCGTGGAGGAGACCCACCGCGCCCGCGCGCTGGTCAATGCGGCGGGCCCCTGGGTCGAGCGGGTCATCCGCAACGTGGCGCGGATCAACGCGACCGATGGGGTGCGGCTGGTGCGCGGCTCGCACATTGTCGTGCGGCGGATGTTTGACCATGACCGCTGCTATTTCCTGCAAGGGGCCGATGGCCGCATCATCTTTGCCATTCCCTACGAGCAGGACTTCACGCTGATCGGCACCACGGATCAGGACCATGCCGGCGACCCCGGCGACGCGACGTGTTCCGAGGCCGAACGCGATTACCTGCTCGCCTTTGCCAACCGCTATTTTGCCCGCAGCCTGACCCCCGCCGATGTGGTCTGGACATATTCCGGCGTGCGCCCGCTTTATGCCGATGGCGCAAGTTCAGCCACCGCAGCCACGCGCGATTATGTGCTGCGGCTGGATACCGCCGGCGCGCCGATGCTGAACGTGTTCGGCGGCAAGATCACCACATACCGCCGTCTGGCCGAAAGCGCGCTGGCCCGGTTGGCGCCGCATTTCCCGCAGGCCAAAGGGCCGTGGACCGCCCGCGCACCCCTGCCCGGCGGTGATTTCCCGCATGACGGCGTGGACGCGCTGACCAACCGGCTGGCGGCGGCCTATCCTTTTTTGACACCGGCACATGTGCAGCGGCTTGTCCGGCACTATGGCACCGACAGTTTTGCGCTGCTGGGTGGGGCGACGGCGCCCTCCGACCTTGGCCCGGACTTTGGCGCCACGCTGACAGGGGCCGAAGTGCGTTGGCTGATGGCGCAGGAATGGGCACGCCGCGCCGAAGATGTGGTCTGGCGCCGCACCCGGCTGGGCCTGCGGCTGACCCCGGCGCAGATCGCGGCGCTGGACGCCTGGATGCAAGCCGAAGGCACCAAGGCTTGCGCCTAGCCGCATCGCACTGGCATCGTACGGCACCACAGCTTCGGGGGGAGAGACTAAGCAGCCATGACCCATATTCTGGCGATTGATCAGGGCACCACGTCCAGCCGCGCGATCCTGTTCGATGCGGACTTGCGCCCGATGGCCACTGCGCAACAGGAATTCGCCCAGTCCTACCCCGCCCCCGGCTGGGTGGAACACAACCCGGCCGACCTGTGGGGCAGCGTGCGCGCCTGTGTGCAGGGCGTGCTGGCCAAGGCCGGGGTCACCGCAGGCGAGGTGGCCGCGATCGGCATCACCAACCAGCGTGAAACCACACTGATCTGGGACCGCGCAACCGGCACCCCCTTGCACCCCGCGATCGTCTGGCAGGACCGGCGCACCGCCGACACCTGCGCCGCGCTGAAGGCGGGCGGGCACGAGCCGATGGTCAGCGCTCGGACCGGGCTGTTGCTTGACCCCTACTTCAGCGCGACCAAGGCCGCATGGGTGCTGGACCACGTGCCCGGCGCACGGGTGCGGGCCGAGGCCGGCGAACTTGCCTTTGGCACTGTGGACACATGGCTGATCTGGAATCTCACGGGCGGGCGCGTCCATGCCACCGACGCCACCAATGCCGCACGCACGATGCTTTATGACATCGCGCGCGGCGCGTGGGACCCCGAATTGTGCGCCCTGTTCCGCGTTCCGCTGGCGATGCTGCCGCAGGTGCATGACTGCGCTGCCGATTTCGGCACCACAGACCCGGCGCTGTTCGGGGGCTCGATCGCCATTCGGGGCGTCGCAGGCGACCAGCAGGCGGCGACCATCGGGCAGGCGTGCTTTGCGCCCGGCATGATGAAATCAACTTATGGCACCGGATGCTTTGCGCTGCTCAACACCGGGGCTGACCGGGTTGCCTCGCGCAACCGGCTACTGACGACCATCGCGTATCAGTTGGACGGGGTGCCCACCTATGCGCTGGAGGGGTCGATCTTCATCGCCGGGGCGGTCGTGCAATGGCTGCGCGACGGGCTGGGGATCATCGGGCAGGCGTCGGAAACCCAAGGGCTGGCCGAACAGGCCGACCCTGCGCAGCAGGTGGTGCTGGTGCCCGCTTTCACCGGGCTGGGGGCGCCTTACTGGCGGCCCGACTGTCGCGGGGCGGTGTTCGGCCTGACACGTAACTCCGGCCCGGCAGAACTTGCGCGCGCCGCGCTGCAAAGCGTCGGGTTCCAGACCCGCGACTTGCTCGAGGCGATGCGCGCCGATTGGGGCGCGCAGGCCGAAGGTGTCTTGCGCGTCGATGGCGGCATGGTTGCAAGCGACTGGACCATGCAGTTTCTGGCCGACATTCTGGGCGCCCCGGTCGACCGTCCGCAGGTGACGGAAACCACCGCGCTGGGGGCGGCGTGGTTGGCGGGCTATCGCGCGGGCATCTGCCCGCCGCCCGAAGGGTTTGCAAATAACTGGGCGCTGGAGCGGCGTTTTTGCCCGCGCATGGAGGCGGCCCCGCGCGAGGCCGCCTATGCCCGCTGGCAGCGTGCCATTGCCGCCACACTGGCGGTCTGATCCGGGTCGGCGGGTGGCGGCGCAAAGTTTCGATGTCCGGTCCCCTTGCCGGGTGTCCCGCGCGGCCCCAT
Organism: Gemmobacter sp.; assembly: GCA_030683915.1. Classification (GTDB taxonomy): domain Bacteria; phylum Pseudomonadota; class Alphaproteobacteria; order Rhodobacterales; family Rhodobacteraceae; genus Wagnerdoeblera. The sequence continues at coordinate 2,548 of JAUXPG010000469.1, read as the reverse complement.
TTCGGCGCGACGACGGACACCGCCGGAAAAAGGAACCCCGTGTTGGACTATGTGCTTTTGCTTGCAGGATTTGTCGGGTTGTTTCTTGGCGGGGATGCGCTGGTGCGCGGGGCCGTCGGCCTTGCGCGGCGGCTGGGCATTCCACCGCTGGTGATCGGTCTGACCATTGTCGGGTTTGGCACCTCGACACCCGAACTTCTGGTATCGGTCGATGCTGCGCTGCGCGGGGTGCCTGACATTGCCATCGGAAATGTGATCGGGTCCAACATCGGCAACGTGCTGCTGATTGCGGGGCTTGCGGCGGTGATCTGGCCGATCCACATCATGGGCGACACGCTGCGCCGCGACACGGCCGTGATGATGGTGGCGACACTTGCGCTGGTCCCGCTGTTCTGGATGGGCAGCGTGGGGCGGCTTGCGGGGTTTGGTCTGGTCGCGGCACTGGCGACCTATCTGTTCATCGCATTCAAGCAAGGCGGCAATGATCACGAGGATACCGGCACGACCCCTGTGCCCGCCGCGTGGGTTTCGCTGCTGTGGTTGGTCGGCGGCATCGTGGTGCTGATGTTCGGCGCCCGGTTCCTTGTCGATGGCGCGGTGAACATCGCGCGCGGGTTCGGCGTGTCGGAAGCGTTCATCGGGCTGACGGTGGTGGCGGTAGGCACGTCGCTGCCCGAACTTGCCACCTCGGTGGTTGCGGCGATCAAGCGGCATTCCGAAATTGCCATCGGCAATATCGTAGGGTCCAACATTTTCAACGTGCTGGGCATTCTGGGCGTGACGGCGATCGTGATGCCGATTCCGGTGGCCGACCGCTTCATCGGGTTTGACCTGCCGGTGACGATTGCTGCCAGCCTTGTGCTGACCGCGTTTCTGGTGCTGCGCCCGGTGATCGGGCGGGTGTCCGGGGGGCTGATGCTGGCGGCGTATGGCATCTATATCTGGGCGGCGCAGGGCTGATGCTCCGATCCGGCGCGCGGGCGGCATCGCCAGCCCGCGCGACACGGACGGTTACAGACGCTTTTGCAAGAAGCTCCGCGTGCGCCCGTGCGGAAAGTCGGGCAAGGCGCCGAACACCGAATAGCCCGCCTTTTGATAGGCCTGCAGCGCAACCGGGTTGAACGTATCGATCCACGCGCCGTGGCACCCGCGCGCCTGCGCCTCGGCTTCGGCCAGTGCCAGAAAGCGGCCCGCCCAACCCTGCCCGCGTGCAGGCGCGTCGAGCCACAGCCACTGGACATAGAGCCAGCCCCAGGCGGTATACCCCGACAGCCCCCCAGCCACCCGCCCCGCGTCGTCGCGCAACAGCACGACCAGCGCACGGCGGTCTGCGGGCCCGACATCGGCGTCGTTGAAGGCGGCCAACCCGGCCCCGATGGCCGCAAGATCGGCAGGGTCAGGCGCGTCGGTCAGTTGCGGTGTCATGCACGCGGACCCAGCGCGCGGGCCAGATTGCCACCCGCCGCCCGCACGGCCGCCTGCGCCGCCGCTGCATCCAGCCCCTGCGCCAGCATCAGTGTGGCGATGGCGATGCTGCCCCCCGCGCGGTCCAGCGCAACCTGCCCTGCCGCCGCATCATGCCCCGACAACCGCGCGACCATCTCTGCCGCGCGGTCGCGCAGTTTGGCATTGGTCGGCCGCATTGCCACCATCTGGCCGCGAAACACCAGCCCGAGCCGGATCATAACCCCGGTGGAAAACGCATTCAGCGCCACCTTTTGCGCCGTCCCGGCCTTGAGCCGGGTGGACCCGGCCAGAAACTCGGCGCCCGTGTCGATCAACACCGGAATGTCGCAGACCGCGCCGAGCACCGCGCCGGGGTTGTTGAACATTCCAACCGTCAACGCGCCAAGGCCGCGCGCATGGCGAACCCCTGCCACGGTAAACGGCGTGCGCCCGCTGGCTGCCACACCGATCACCACGTCCTGCGGACCGCAGCCGGCGGCGTCCAGCACCTGCACCGCCTCGCCCTCGTCATCTTCGGCGCCTTCGCGGGCGGCGATCAGCGCGCCATCGCCCCCGGCCATCAGGGCCAGCGACCGTTCGGCGGGCCAGTTGAAGGTGGGACGCAGTTCCACCGCATCCTGCACCGCGATCCGCCCCGACGTGCCGGCGCCCATGTAAATCAGCCGCCCGCCCGCCTCGAGCCGCGCCGCTGCGGCATCGGTGGCTTGCGCCAGGGCTGCGGTGGCGGCCTGCACCGCCGCCACGGCGGCGAACTGGCTTTCGATCAGCCCCGCCACCAGATCAGGGGTCGGCCAGTTGTCGCTGGATTCGAAACGGGCAGAGATGCTTTCGGTGGTCATCGCATCGGGTCCTGTGTGGCGGCGGACGGCATGGCAAGGCGCCCCCCGGTCATCGGTTGCGCCACGCCGGTGGTGGCGGGAAAGCTGATGGGCAATCCGCGCATCACCCGCGCGGCCAGAAAGGCAAAGCATTCCGCCTCGATCGCATCGCCGCGCCAGCCAACGGCTTCGGCCGGGTCGGCCTGCACGGCGGCGCGGGTCGCCAGCATGGCCATCAGCGTCGGGTTGTGCCGCCCGCCCCC
>JAUXPG010000466.1 GCA_030683915.1 Gemmobacter sp. | reverse complement strand
CTGGGCCAGATCATCGACCCGGTGCAACTGGAGGTGTCGGCGCGGCTGTCCACCGCGCAATATGCGCGGATGGTGGATGGCGATGGCGCCTTGCGCCCTGCGCCCGTCGCGGTCGCGCTGGATGTGCTGGGCACCGAAATCGTGGCGACGGGCCGGCTGGCGCGCAGTGCGGCGGCGGTGGGCGCGGGACAGTCGGGGCGCATGGTTTATGTCACGCTGGACGAAGCCCCCGGCTTTCGGCCGGGCGATTTCGTGACGCTGCGCATGGCTGAACCGCCGCTGGAGGGGGTGGCGGTGCTGCCTGCTGCGGCGCTGGGCGCGGATGGCACGGTGCTGGCGCTTGGCGCCGAAGACCGGCTGGAGGCGATAGCCGTGACGCTGGAGCGCCGGCAGGGTGACCGGGTGATCGTCAGCGGTGCAGCCCTGAACGGGCGCGAGGTGGTGGCCGAACGGTCGCCGTTGTTGGGTGCGGGCATCCGGGTTCGCCCGGTGCGGCCCGAGGCGGCGGCGGCGCCGGTGGCCCCTGCCGCTGCCGATCTGGTGGACCTGACCCCGGAACGCCGCGCCGCGCTGATTGCCTTTGTCACCGGCAACAGCCGGATGCCGCCCGATGCCAAGTCGCGCCTGCTGGCGCAACTGGCGCAAGACAGGGTGCCCGCGCAGGTGATCGAACGCATCGAAGCGCGGATGGGGGGCTGAGCCGATGGTCCCGCGCCGCCTGCCACAGGCCAAGGGCATCCTGTCGCACTTCGCGCGGCACCGGACGTTGGCCAACCTGTTGCTGGTGTTGTTGGTGGTGGCGGGAATCGCGGCTGGCACGCGCATCCGGTCACAGTTCTTTCCGGATACCGTTGTGGGCGAAGTGATCGTGACCGTCGCGTGGTCCGGTGCTGGCCCCGAGGAGGTGGACCGCGCCATCGTTCAGGTGTTGGAGCCGCTGTTCCTGACACTTGAGGGGGTGTCGGAAACCGCGTCCCGGTCGCGCGAGGGGCAGGCGGTGATCACAGTCCGGTTTGACCCCGGCTGGAACATGGCGCGCGCCGCCGACGACGTGCAGGCGGCTGTTGACGGCGTGCGAACCCTTCCGGGCGAGGCCGAGGCGCCCGAAGTGCGGCGCGGCGCGTGGCGCGATCAGGTGACCGACGTGGTGGTGAGCGGGCCCTTGCCGGTGGCCCAGCTGGCGCAACTGGCCGACGAATTCACCGCCCGGCTGTTTGCGGCCGGAATAACCCGCACCACGATCCGGGGCATTGCCGCGCCGCAGACGCTGGTTCAGGTGTCGACTCCGGCCTTGATGCGCCACAACGTGACGATGCGGCAGATCGCTGATGCCATTGCCGCCGAGGTTCGGGCCAACCCGGCTGGCGAGGTTGCAGGCGGCGCGTCCCGCGTGCGCACCGGGGCCGAACGGCGCAGCCCCGACCAGATTGCCGCCATCGTCCTGCGGCGCGATGCCGACGGGTCCACGCTGACCATCGGCGATGTTGCGGGACTTGAGGTGCTGGGCCCTGACCGGCTGATGGCCTATTTCGTGGGCGACGATCCCGCGATCACTGTGCGGGTGGACCGTTCGGAAACCGGCGATGCCATTGGCATGCAGCGTCAGGTGCAGGCGGTGGCCGACGCGATGCAGCTGACCGTTCCCCAAGGCGTGCGGGTCGATCTTGTCCGCACGCGGGCCGAGGCGATCAGCGACCGGCTGAACCTGCTGCTGGGCAACGGGATGATCGGGCTGGCGCTGGTGCTGGGGCTGTTGTTCCTGTTTCTGAACGCGCGGACGGCGTTCTGGGTTGCGGCGGGCATTCCCGTCGCGATGGCTGCCGCGATTGCGATGATGTATCTCGCGGGCCAGACCATCAACATCATGTCGCTGTTCGCGCTGATCATCATGCTGGGCGTTGTGGTCGATGATGCCATTGTGGTGGGCGAGCATGCCGACCATCGGGCGCGGGCGCTGGGTGAATCGCCAATCGAAGCCGCCGAGAACGCGGCGATCCGCATGGCTTCGCCGGTGTTCGCATCGTCGCTCACCACAGTGATCGCGTTTGGCGGGCTGTTTGCGATTTCCGGCAATTTCGGCAGCATGGTTGCGGCGATTCCGTTCACGGTGATCGCGGTCTTGCTGGCATCGCTGGTGGAATGCTTTCTGATCCTGCCCAACCACATGGCGCATGCGCTGGCCAGTCAGGCGCGCGACCGCTGGTATGATTGGCCGTCGCGGCAGTTCAACCGGGGGTTTGACCGGGTGCGCGCCGGGCTGTTCCGGCCGCTGATGGCGCTGGTGGTGCGGGCGCGCTATCCGGTGCTGGCGTTGGCCGTGCTGGCGCTGGCGGTGCAGGCGTCGCTGTTTCTGTCGGGTGACGTGAAATGGCGGTTCTTCAATTCGCCTGAACAGGGGTCGGTCAGCGGCAACTTCACCATGCTGCACGGATCGTCGCGGTCGGAAACCCTGGCGATGATGCGCGAGTTGCAGCGCGCCACCACGACAGTCGCCGCCCGGTTTGAGGCCGAGCATGGCATCAGCCCGGTGACTTATGTCATCGGGCAGGTCGGCGGGAACACCGGGCGGGGCCTGCCGGGCGCAGAGGTCAAGGATGACGATCTGCTCGGGTCCATCGCCATTGAACTTATCGACCCGGACCTGCGCCCTTACAGCAGCTTTGAATTCATCTCGGCCATCGAGGAGGAGGTCCGCCGCCTGCCGGGGCTGGAGGAGCTGAGCTTTCGCGGGGCACGGTTCGGGCCGGGGGGCGATGCGCTGTCGGTGCAGTTGACCGGGGCCGAGGCCCCCGCGCTGAAAGCGGCGGCCGAGGCGCTGAAATCGGCGCTCGCGGTCTATCCGGCGGTGTCGGCGCTGGAGGACAACCTGAGTTACGACAAGTCGGAGCTGATCTTGCGGCTGACCCCGCAAGGCGAGGCTTTGGGCTTTACGGTTGATGGGCTGGGCCGGTCGCTGCGCGAGCGGTTGAACGGCATCGAGGCCGCAACCTTTCCCGAAGGGCCACGGTCGGCGGCGATCAGGGTGGAATTGCCCGCATCTGAACTTGCGGCGGATTTTCTGGACCGCAGCTATTTGCGCGCACCGTCGGGGGCGTGGCTGCCGCTGGCCGATGTGGTGTCGGTGGAAAGCCGCAGCGGCTTTGCCACGGTGCGCCGGGCCAATGGCCTGCGGCTGGTCATCGTGACCGGCGACATTTCCGAAGACGACCCCGCCGCCGCAGAAGACATCCAGCGCCGCCTCACCGGCGAGATCCTGCCCCGGATCGCCGAGGAACATGGCGTCGGCTGGCGCCAGTCGGGCCTTGCCGAACAAGAGGGCAGTTTCCTGTCGGACGCGTTTCTGGGCGTGATGCTGTGCCTGATCGGGATTTACCTGGTGTTGAGCTGGATCTTTTCCAGCTGGACCCGCCCAATGGTGGTGATGTCGGTGATTCCCTTTGGGTTGGTGGGGGCGATCTGGGGGCACTATGTCTGGAACACGCCGCTGAGCATGTTTTCGGTCGTCGGCCTGATCGGGATGTCGGGAATCATCATCAACGATTCCATCGTGCTGGTGACGGCGGTGGACGACCACGCGCAGACGCGTCCGTTGCATCGCGCGATCATCGAGGGGGCGTCGGACCGTCTGCGGGCTGTGACGCTGACGACATTGACCACGGTGCTGGGGTTGGCGCCGCTGCTGTATGAAACCTCCTCGGCGGCGCAGTTCCTCAAGCCGACGGTCATCACGCTGGCCTATGGGCTGGGCTTTGGCATGGTGCTGGTGCTGCTGGTGGTGCCGGCGCTGATGGCGGTTCAGGCCGATATCGGGCGGGCGTTCCGCTCGCTGCGCCGTGGCACGATGGCGCCACGTCGGGCGGGTGGCCTGGTGGCCGGGTTGGTGGGTGCGGTGGGTGTGCTGTTTGCCGCGACGCTGGGCTGGGCAATGGTCACCGGGGGTTTGCCGGGGGGTGCGCAGGCGTGGGTGCCTGCGTTGGCGCCGGTTCAGGCCGCAGCGGTGCTGTTTCTGGCCGGGGTCGGCGTGCTGATGGCCCTTGCTTTGGCGTTGGGCGCCTTCCAGATCAGGGCGCCGGGCAGCCGCTGATTTCGACTGCGCGCCCCTGCGCGAGCACCGAGATGGTCAGTTGCCCCCGATCAAGCGCAACAGGCTGGCGGTCGTGGGAGACAAGTTCGGTGTCAGCGACCAGTCGGCGCCCTTCGCGCCGGGTCGTCGCCTCGGCCACCCAGACGGTGGGATCGGCGGTTTCGATCACCACAACCTCGTCCGGGCCAAGCGCGGGCATGTCAAGCTCCGCCCGCAGGCGAAGCCCGCCGGGGGCTGCCTGAACCGTGCAGTGATGTGCCCGCACCCCCGCTTCGCGCGCCGTTGCAGGCCGCGCCTTGAGCGCGGCACGAATTGCCGGATTGTCGGGTTTGGCGTTCACCCGCAGGTCGCTGGACAGCGTGACGCTGGCTGGCACGCAGATGTCACGGCAAACCCCGAGTTCGACCGAGGTTTCCAGCCGCATGGGCCGGTCCGCCTGTTCGGGCCAGATTTCAACCGGCAGGACCAGTTCGCGGGCGTAGCCGATGGTTTGCATGCCGTTGAACTGAAACACCTGCGGCGAGGGCCAGTGCAGCCGCAGCGCACGGATGTTGTCGGACCCCGACCAGTTGAAATCTGGCGGGATGCCTGCATCGCCGGGGCTGCGCCAATAGGTCTTCCACCCCGGCGAAAGCTTCAGCCGGATGGCGGCCATGTGCGAGCCTGAGTCGGTGGCCCAGCCCGGCAAAAGCTCGGCGGACAGGATGTCGGCCACCGATTGCGCGCGTGCCGGAAGGGCGGCACACAGGGCAAGGGCGACGACGGCGATCGGGCGTGTGATGTTGAACAGCATGGTCTGGTTTTCCGCCGTGCGGCGTGGGAATCAAAGTCACAATCCAGCGATGCGGCCGCGAGGGTGTCTTGCGTGCAACGCTTTCGAGGGTCACGCTGGGACCGGGCCGGAAAACGGAGCGCATGAGATGAACCTGAGCGGCAAGATCCTGATCGCCATGCCCGCCATGGGCGACCCGCGCTTCGAGAAAAGCGTGGTGCTGCTGTGCAGCCATTCGGATCAGGGCGCGCTGGGGCTCATCGTGAACAAGCCGCTGCCCGAACTGGCATTTTCCGAACTGTTGGATCAGCTTGGCATCGCGCGGGACCAGGGCATCAAGGCGGTGCCGGTGCAATATGGCGGGCCGGTCGAACAGGGGCGGGGGTTTGTGCTGCATGGCGCGGACTGGCACGCCTCGACCGGGACGATGGATGTGGTGGGCGGGTTGGCCATGACCGCCACGCAAGAGGTGCTCGCCGCCTTGGCGCGCGGGCAGGGTCCGGCGCGGGCATTGCTGGCGCTGGGATACGCAGGTTGGGGTGCGGGGCAGTTGGAAGCCGAGATCGCGCGCAACGACTGGCTGACGGCGGATGCGACGCCCGACCTGATCTTTGCGTCCGACAATGGCGGCAAATGGGCCGGTGCGTTGGCGCAGATGCGGATTGATCCGCTGACGCTGTCGGCATCGGCGGGCCGGGCCTGACCTAATGGTCGTGGGTCACCCGTGCGAGCACGAGGACCGACACCTCGGCCACGCCCGCACCGATCAGCGCATCGGCCGCAGCCGCCAGCGTTGCGCCCGAGGTCATCACGTCATCGACCAGCAGGACATGGCGGCCGCGCGCCTGACCGATGCGGTGCGGGTGCGGGCGGATCGCGTTGGCCATGTTGCGGAACCGGGCGTCGCGGCCCCTGCCCTCTTGGCTGGGGGTGGCACGGGACCGCAGCAAAAGGTCGGGCACATGCGCCAACCCGGTCAACCGCGCCACGCGGGCCGACAGCAGCGCCGACTGATTCGCCCGGCGTTTGAGCAGCCGCAGCCAGTGCAGCGGAACCGGCGCCACCACCATGCCGGGTTGCAGGATGGGGGCCGCCGCGCGGGCCAGCCAGTCGCCGAAGGGGCGGGCAAGGTCCAGCCTGTCGCCGTGTTTCAGTTGCAGGATCATGCGGCGCGCGTTGCCGCCATAGATCAGCGCCGCCCGCCCGCGCGACCAAGGCCGCGCGACGCGCAGGCAATCGTCGCAGGCGACCGGGGAGGCATCCTCTTGCCCCGGAAGTGGCGCGCCACAGATGTCGCAGACCAGACCGGCGATAAAGGGGGTTTCGCGCCAGCAAGTGCCGCACAAGGCGAAGTCCTGTTCCACCTGCGCGTCACAGCACAGGCATTGCGGCGGGTAAAGCGCCCGCACCAAGGCTTGCAATCGCATCCCGCCCCCCTATGGTCCGCGCCATGAGAGCGCCCGTTCTGACCGACACCAAAGCCCTAGCCCGCCACCGCGCCCGCGCTGCCCATGCGCCGGCGCTGTTCTTGCACGACCTGACGGCCGACGAGGTGCAGGATCGTCTGGCCGAGGTTAACAGGGCGTTTATAAACCCCGCGATCGTCACGCCTTTTCCGCAGGTCTGGGCGGGGCGCCTGCCCGGTGCGCGGGTGGTGGCGGATGCCGATGTGCTCGATCTGGCACCAGAGGCACATGATCTGGTGATTCACGCCTTGGCGCTGCATTGGGCGAACGACCCGGTGGGGCAGATCATCCAGTGCGCGCGGGCGCTGCGGCCGGATGGGTTGTTCATCGGCGTGCTGCTTGGCGGGCAGACCCTGCACGAGTTGCGGGCCGCGTTGGCGCAGGCCGAGGCGGATGTGTCCGGCGGGCTGTCGCCGCGGGTCCTGCCGATGGGCGAAATCCGCGATCTGGGTGGTTTGCTGCAACGCGCGGGGTTTGCCCTGCCGGTTGCCGACAGCCAGAGCCAGCGGGTGAGCTATAGCGATGCGTTCCACCTGATGCGCGACCTGCGGGCGATGGGAGAAACCAATGCGCTGGCCGCCCGGTTGCGCCGGTTCACCGGGCGCGCTGTGCTGGGTCGCGCGGCCACGGTCTATGCCCAGCATTTTCCAGATGCGGACGACCGGATCCGCGCCACCTTCGAGATGGTGTACCTGACCGGATGGAAGCCGCACGACAGCCAGCAAAAGCCGCTTCGGCCCGGTTCGGCCGCCGCGCGTTTGGCCGATGCGCTGAACGCGCAGGAGGGCATCCTGCCGCAGGGTGATTGACCCCGCCGCAAATGACCTTATCTGAGGGGGCAACCGGCGCGCCTTTCGGCGCCATTCCAGCTTGACCGCCAGAAGGACTTGCCATGCTTGACGCAAAGGCCACCGAACAGGGCCGCCTTGCCCATGCCCCCGCCGACCATCCCAAGGTGCCGCGCGCCCGCGTCGGTGTGTTGCTGGCCAATCTGGGCACGCCAGACAATTACGACTACTGGTCGATGCGGCGGTATCTCGGGGAATTCCTGTCGGACAAACGGGTGATCGATTTTCCTGCGTGGAAATGGCAGCCGCTGTTGCAACTGGTGATCCTGACCAAGCGCCCGTTTACCAGCGGCGCAAATTACAAGCTCATCTGGAACCACGACAAGGGCGAAAGCCCGTTGATGACCATCACCAAGGCGCAGACGGCGCGTATTGCGGATATGTTGACCGAACGGCATGGCGATGCGGTGATGGTGGATTTCTGCATGCGCTATGGCAACCCCTCGACCAAATCGAAGGTGCGGGCGATGGTGGAGGCGGGGTGCGAAAAGATCGTGTTCTTTCCGCTCTATCCGCAATATGCCGGCGCCACCACCGCCACCGCGAATGACGAATTCTTTCGCGCGTTGATGGCTGAAAAGGCGCAGCCCGCCGCCCGGACGGTGCCGGAGTATTTCGGCCACCCCGCCTATATCGAGGCGCTGGCGCAATCGGTGGAGCGGGCCTATGCCGGATTGGACCGTCGGCCCGATGTTCTGGTGGCCAGCTATCACGGGATGCCGAAACGGTACCTCATGGAAGGCGACCCCTACCACTGCAAATGCCAGAAAACCTCGCGCCTGTTGCGCGAGCGGTTGGGTTGGGACAAGGGAGACATCGTGACCACGTTCCAGTCGGTCTTTGGCCGCGAGGAATGGTTGCGCCCCTATACGGTGGAGCATGTCGCGGAGCTGGCCAAGCAGGGCAAGAAGAATATCGCGGTGATCGCGCCCGCATTCTCGGCGGATTGCATCGAGACGCTGGAGGAAATTCAGGGCGAAATCCGCGAGGCCTTTGAACACGCGGGCGGCGAGACGTTTACCTATATCCCTTGTCTGAATGATGATGCCGCGCATGTTGCGGCGCTGGTGCAGGTGATCGAGGAAAATCTGCAAGGCTGGGTCTGACACGGCGCCTCTGTGGCGCCCCCGCCTGCCGGGGCGGGGCCCGGAACGCAAAAAGGGCGCCCCAGGGCGCCCTTTTCACACGACTTGCGTCAGATCACTTCGAAGCAGCGGCGGCCACGATGACCAGCAGCAGCAGCGGGATCAGGATGCCCGAGGACGACGACGTCGCAGCAGCGACGACCGGCGGCTCAACGACGGGCTGAGCCAGACCGCCAGCGAAAGCGGTCGAAGCGGCCAGCGACAGGGCAGCGGCGAGAGCGAGTTTCTTCATGGTAACCTCCAGATAGACCCGCCGCCTTTTGAATGAGGGCAGCAGCGGGCGCGAACAAGATGCCTCGTGAGTCCATTCCTAACCATCGCTTCCCGTAAAAGGCAACGGGGGAAAGCAGTTGGAATGTGGCATTCAGGCAACGTTGTCAAATGAGCAACACCTGTGTTCCCACTTTGGCCATAACGAACAGCTCTTCAATGTGCTCGTTGTAGAGTCCCACGCATCCGTTCGATGACCGGCGCCCGATCTTTCGCGTGTCGTGCGTGCCGTGGATGCGATAATACGTCCAGCTGAGGTGAAGTGCGCGCGTTCCCAACGGGTTGTCGGGGCCGGGGCCGATAAAGTCGGGCCATTCGGGGTTGCGCTGTTTCATCGCAGGGGTGGGCCGCCAGCTTGGATTGGGGTCTTTCAGGATCACGCTGGTGCGGCCGCGGCGGGTCAGATCGTCGGTCAACGGCACCGAGGTCGGATACAGCCGATAGATCGACTGGTCTTCGGACCAGTAGTGCAGCGCCCGCGATGTGATGTCGACCAGAATCGCGCCACCCTTGAGATTGTCGAAGTAGCCCTGCCACTGCAGGGTGCGGAAGCTTGACATGTTGCGGCGCACGGCGCCGCCGGCGGCTGATTCCATTTCCGTCGTGCCGGTGGTCTGGGCAAGAGCGGGGGTCGCAAGCCCGGCCATTGCACCGGCGGCGGTGCCCAGAAACAGGCGGCGGCTGATAGGGGTGGCGCTGTCGTGCGACATGCGGCGGTCCTTCTGGTCTTGGGAACGAGAAATATTGAAGGCTGCTTACCCCGGACGCCTGAAAATCGCAAATCAAACACCCGTAAACAACTGTGGCGCCCGGCAAGCACCTGTCTTATCCCACGGGTTCGTGTGCGGCGGGGCATTTGCCCCCGGCGCGGCGTTCATGTATGCCCTCCGGGGTGAACCGGACAAAGGTGGACTGTCTATGCTGCGTCGTCCTGTGGTGCTTGCGCTGTGTGCGTCTTTGGCTTTGGCCGCCTGTGCGGGTGGAACCGGGGGGCAGCTTGGCCCCGATGGCAAGCCGCTGCCGCAGGTTTACAAGCTGAGCCAGGGCGACATCGGCCGTGTTCAGTTGCGGATGAACGATTCGGTCAACGCCTTGCGGCAAGCCCGTGGTCTGGTGCCGCTGCAGTTGAACGCCAACCTGAATGCTTCGGCTGCGACCCACGCGCGTGACATGTCGGTGCAAAACCGCCCGTGGCACTTCGGGTCAGACGGATCGTCGCCGATCCAGCGCGCACAGCGGGCCGGGTATACGGGGCAGCTTCTGGGCGAGCTGATTTCGGAAACCTATGAAACCGAACTGGAAACCCTGGCCGCCTGGATGGAAAATTCCGACACGCGCGCGATACTGCTGCAGCCGGAAGCGCGCGAGATGGGCTTTGGGCTGTATCAGGAAAGCAACGGCAAGATCTGGTGGACGTTGAACACTGGCGGCTGAGCCGTCAGTCCGCCACCAGCCCCACCACCGGCCCCATCGGAAAGCCGAAGTCGTTGCGCCCGAGCGACGGGGCATAAAGCCGCGATATGTTGCCATCGAAATACAGCGCCTGCGGCAGCCCAAGTGCATCGCGGAACAGGCGCGCGAACTCGTGGAAGTTCACCCGGCCGCGCGACATGGCCAGCACCGCGCGTTTGCCGTCGGCGCTGACCCCCACCCCGTTTCTCACGTAGCGCGACACCGAATCGGGCAGGAAACGCGGGTGCAGCGCACCGTCGATTACCAGCATAGGGCCGGACTGTGTGGCGTAGCGACAGGTTGCCCCGGTGTCGCGGAAGGCGCGCGATTCGATCACGCCGAACCCGCCATCGGGTCGGATACAAAACACCCCGTTCGGGCGCAGGCCAAAGTTGCCCGGTCCGTCAGCGGTGATGAGCGGGGCAAGTTCCCTGCCGTCGTCGATGAACAGACCGACCGGGCGGCGATCGGAATGATACATGCCGGCGTTCATCGCAAAGGCCAGCCGTTTGCCTTCGCCCGCCAAGGCCGAATCGATTCGCTGAAAGTTGCCGAGCAGCGTGCCATCGGGTCCGTCCAGAAACAGACGTAGGTCTTGCCCGGCCGAAACTTCACAGATGATGTGGGACTGGCCGTCGTGAGTGATGTCGCGGCAGTCGGCGGCGGCGGCTGATGGCAGCAACGCCACCAGCAGCGCAAGCGCGGCCTTAGCTGGCGCTGTCATCTTCTTCGTCACGCGCTGCAATGTCGCGTTGCACGCGTTCATCGGCGAACAGGCGGCGGGTTTCATCCAGCCGGTCAAACGTCTCGTCGATGCGAAAACGCAGATCGGGCGTATATTTCAATGTCATCGCCTTGCCGATGTGGTGGCGCAGCTCGCCCTTGTTGCGCGCCAGCGCCGCGACCGCCGCCTGGGCGTCACCCCCGCCCAGCGGCATCACATAACAGGTCGCGACCTTGAGATCGTTCGACAGCGACACCTCGCCCACCGTAATCGAGTGGCGGTTGAGGTCGGGGTCGTGGACTTCGGCCCGGTTCAGCACCTCTGACAGCGTGCGGCGGATAAGTTCGCCAACCCGCAGGCGGCGTTGCGAAGGGCCGGGGCCCGAGGAGGAGGAGCGGTTCTGTGCCATCCCCCCCAGATAGGGGTTTCGGCCCCTTACCGCAACCGGCGGCTTTGCATGTCACACCAACGGGCGATAAGACGGGCAGAGCGGCCCCGGGCGGGCGCGGGCGAAGGACAAGGGGGTAGGGCATGGCCGATCTGCCGGGCGTGGTGATCACGGGGGCTTCGGGGCGCATGGGGCAGATGCTTGTGCGGCTGTTGCAGGGGTCGGACCGGGCGCGGCTGGTGGGCTGTGTCGAACGCACGGGGCATGCGTGGGTCGGTCGGGACATCGGCGTGTGCATGGGGGGCGCGCCGCTGGGCGTGGCGGTGACAGACGATGCGCTGGAGGCGTTTGCGCGCGCGCAGGCGGTGATCGACTTTACCGCCCCCGCGGCCACGGTAGAGTTTGCCGCGCTGGCGGCGCAGGCCCGCGCCGTGCATGTGATCGGCACGACGGGTCTGGAGGCTGAACACCTGACGCGGATTTCGGCGGCGGCGCACCATGCGGTGATCGTGCGGGCGGGAAACATGAGCCTTGGGGTCAATCTTCTGGTGCGCCTGACGCAGAAGGTGGCGCAGGCGTTGGATGCCGACTGGGACATCGAAGTGGTCGAGGCGCATCACCGCATGAAGGTGGACGCGCCCTCTGGCACCGCGCTGATGCTGGGGCAGGCGGCGGCAGAGGGGCGGGGCGTCGACCTTGCTGCGGTGGCCGACCGGGGGCGTGATGGCATCACCGGGGCGCGCACGCGCGGGACGATCGGGTTTTCCGCGATCCGGGGCGGCGACATCGTGGGCGAGCATGACGTGCTTTTCGCCGGCGAGGGCGAGCGGATCATCCTGCGCCATGTGGCGACCGACCGCACGATCTTTGCCCGCGGTGCCCTGCGCGCCGCGCTGTGGGGGCAGGCGCAAAAACCCGGCCGCTATGACATGATGGATGTTTTGGGCCTGTAATCCGCCGTTTTCAGTGATCCGACTGCAAGGGCCAGCCGTATCCGTCACGGTTCTTGACGGAGTTTCGCATGCGCGCTGCC
>JAUXPG010000297.1 GCA_030683915.1 Gemmobacter sp. | reverse complement strand
AGCCCGCCCCCCAGCCGACAGCAGCCCCCCCGATCAAGAGCCGCGGAAACCCGGCCAGCGCACCCGCCACGCTCGGGCTTTCGACGCCGACGGCGAGGATGGAGAAAAACACGCCAAAAAGCGCGATGGCGGCGGCGTCGTTCAACAGGCTTTCACCTTCGACAATCCGCGCCAGCCGCTGCGGTGCGGGTGTCGCGCGAAAGATGCTGACCACCGCCGAGGGGTCGGTGGTGGACACGATCGCCCCGACCAGCAGACAGCCCATCAGCGGCAGCCCCGCGAAGGGGGCAAGGGCCAACCCCACAACCGCCGTCGCCACCGCCACCGCGACCACCGCCAGCACCAGAACCGGCACCCAATCATCCAGCATGCGCCGCAGGTTCAGGCTCAGGGTGACCTGAAAGATCAGGATCGGCAGGAAAACATACAAAAACAGCGAGGACCGGATCGGCAGGTTCAGGATGGCCAGCGCCACCGGATTCAGCGCATCGGTCAGACTGGTGCGCCAAAAGAATGTGGCCCCCGCCCCCAGCGCGATGCCGAAGGTTGCAAGGATCACCGCCACCGGCAACCGCAAGCGCGCCGCAACCGGGTCGGCAAGGCCGATCAGGATGAAAAGCGAGGCAACAATCGCGATGGTCACGGCCAGATCCATCCGGAACCATTGCCCTGCAAAGCCACGCACCGCAACTCATCCCCGGTCAAAATCGTGATGCAAACTGTAACCTTTGCCGCCCTCGCACCCGTGCTGTGCGGGGGCCTTGCAAAAGCCCGCGGATCGGGCATTCTGTTGGAACACGAACAAATGCCGGGACCAACCGGCCGGACAGGGAGGGCCTTGGATGGCCGCTGAGGTGAAGGATGGCCCGGCCACGGGGCGCACGCTGATCCGCAACGTATCGCTCATGTTTTCGGGCGATCTAGCGGCGCCGGTGCTCGAGGCGGATTGCCTGTTGCTGGATGGTGGGACCATCGCGCAGGTGGGCGGCGCGCTAGGGGCCGACGATGCCGACCGCACCATCGACGCGGGCGGCAGCGCGCTGTGTCCCGGTCTGATCGACAGCCATTGCCACCCGGTGTTTGGCGACTGGACGCCGCGCCAGAACCAGCTTGGCTGGATCGAGATGGGCGTGAACGGCGGCGTCACGACCCTGATTTCGGCTGGTGAGGTACATCTGCCCGGCCGACCCAAGGACCGCGAGGGGGTCAAGGCGCTGGCCATCGTGGCGCAGAAATGTTTCCAGAATTTCCGCCCGTCCGGAGCCAAGGTGCTGGCCGGGGCGCCGGTGATGGAACTGGGCTTTGACGAGGCGTTCGTTGCCGAACTCGCGGCGGCTGGCATCCGGCATATCGGCGAAATCGGACTGGGCACCGTGGCCAAGGGCCCGGATGCCGCGCGCATGACCGCGTGGTGCCGGGCGCATGGGCTGGAAACCATCATGCACACCGGCGGGCCATCGATTGCCGGGTCGCATTTTGTCAGCCGCGACGATGTGCTGATGGCGCAACCCGATGTCGTCAGCCACATCAACGGTGGCCCGACCTCCATCGCGCATGACCACATCCGCGACCTGTGCCTGAATGCCACCGGCGCGCTGGAGGTCGTCCACAACGGCAACGAACTCTCGGCGCTGGTCGCGCTGCAGGCGGTGCAATCGGCGGACCGGCTGGCCGACTTGTTGATCGGCACCGACGCGCCTGCCGGGTCGGGGGTACAGCCCAACGGCATGCTGCGGATGCTGGCGCTGCTGTCGGGCGTGGGGGGCCTGCCCCCGGAACAGGCGATCTGCCTTGCCACCGGCAACATCGCCCGCCGCCGCAATCTGGCGCAGGGCGTCATTGCGGTCGGGCGGCCTGCGGACCTTGTGTTCCTTGACCGGCCCGAAGCATCGTCTGGCCGCGATGTGCGCGAGGCGCTTGGCCTTGGCGACATTCCGGGCATCGGCGCGGTGATGATCGACGGCAAGCTTCGGTGCGGGCGGTCACGGTCCACCCCGCCTGCCGCGCGTGTGCCGGTGTGATGTCATGAAGGCCGATATCCGCAAGATCGCCGTCTTTGTCGAGGAAACCCACCGCGAGATGGGGCAGGGCGTGGCCCCCCCCACCCGCAAGGCCGCGGCCGTCGCGGTCATCGCCAACCCGTTTGCCGGGGTCTATGCCGAAAACCTCGACCTGCTGATGCAGATCGGCGAGGAACTGGGCGGCTTGCTGGGCCAGCGCTGCGTGGCGGCACTTGGCATCGCGCCGGGTCAGGCCGAAAGCTATGGCAAGGCCGCGATGGTGGGCGAGGCGGGCGAACTGGAACACGCTGCGGCCATCCTGCACCCGCGCCTTGGCGCGCCCTTGCGCGCGGCGGTGGAACGCGGCGCGGCACTTGTGCCGTCGGGCAAGAAGATGGGCGGGCCGGGGCAGCCGCTGGACATTCCGCTGGGCCACAAGGACGCGGCCTTTGTCCGCAGCCATTTTGACGGCATGGTGGTGCAACTGAACGACGCGCCACGGGCCGGGGAAATCATGGTGGCCGTCGCGGTCACGGATTCGGGCCGCCCCCTGGCGCGCGTGGGCGGGCTGACCAAGGACCAGATCACCGGTACGGACGGGTTGCGCTGATGGCCGCCTACCTGCGTCCTGAAACGCTGGACGATGCGCTGGCCGCACTTGCGGCTGATCCGGCCTTGCGTATCGTCGCTGGCGGCACCGATATCTACCCGGCACTGGCCGAGGCCGCGCCACGAACCCCGATGCTGGACCTGACCGCGCTGCCCCTGCGCGGCATGTCCCGCACGCCCGAAGGCTGGCGCATTGGCGCGCTCACCACATGGGCCGACATCCTGCGCGCCGACCTGCCACCCGGCTTTGCCGGTCTGCAACAGGCCGCGCGCGAGGTGGGCAGCCCGCAGATACAGGCCGTCGGCACCATTGCAGGCAATATCGTCAATGCCTCGCCTGCCGCCGATGGCACGGTGGCGTTGATGGCCCTCGGTGCGACGGTCGAGGTGGCGGGCCCCGCCCCGCGCCGCGTGGGGTTGGCCGAGTTCGTGCAAGGGCCGCGCCGGGTTGCGCTGAAACCCGGTGAACTGGTGGTGGCCGTGCATGTGCCTGATCCGGGGCCGGGCGTGGCGGGGTTCCTGAAGCTTGGCGCGCGGAAGTATCTGGTGATCTCCATCGCCATGGTCGCGGCGAACCTGCGGATCGAACAGGGCCGGATTGTGCAGGCGGGCATTGCTGTGGGGTCCTGTGCGCCAGTGGCGCGGCGGCTTCTGGCGCTGGAAACCCGGCTGGTGGGGGTGGCGCCCGCGCAGGCCGCGGCACTGGTGCGCGCGTCCGATGCGGATGCGCTGGCACCGATTTCCGATGTGCGGGCCGGGGCCGCCTATCGGCGCGATGCGGTTCCGGTACTGGTGGCCCGCTTGCTGGACCGTCTGGCGCAGGAGGCGGCAAGATGAAGGACAACGCACCCGGCATCGGGTTCGCGCTGGATGGCCGCCCGGTCGCTGCCGACCTCCCGCCCCAGACCCGGCTTTCCGAAGCGCTCAGGGCGCTGGGGGCCGAAGGGGTCAAGGTCGGCTGCGATGCGGGCGATTGCGGCGCCTGCACGGTGCTGGTCGATGGCGCGCCGGTCTGTTCCTGTCTGGTGCCGCTTGGCCGGGTGGGCGGGGCGCAGGTGGAGACCGTGGCCGGGCTGGCGGTGGATGGCGTGCCGGGGGCGCTTCAGGCGTCGTTCCTGCGCCACGGGGCGGCGCAATGCGGCATCTGCACACCGGGCATGCTGATGGCGGCCACCGCGCTTTTGCGCGCCAACCCCACCCCCTCGGAGGCCGAGGCTGAGGAGGCGCTCTCGGGTGTGCTGTGCCGCTGCACGGGCTATGCCAAGATCATCCGCGCCGTGGTCGACTGCGCCCAAGGCGCTGCGCCCGCCCCCGCGCCTGCCGCTGGCGCCGCCGTGGGGGCGCGGGTTGAACGGCTGGACGGCGTGCCAAAGGTTCTGGGGCAAGATGCCTTTGGGGCCGATGGTTGGCCCGAGGGCACGCTGCTGGTCCGGCTGATCCGGTCGCCGCATCCGCATGCCCGCTTCACGCTGGGCGACGCCCAAGGCTGGGCGCTGGCGCGCGGGCTGACCGTGCTGACAGCCGCCGACATTCCGGGCCGCAACCTTTTTGGCACCATTCCGGCCTTTGTGGACCAGCCGGTGTTCGCCGTGGACCTTGTGCGCTTCCGGGGCGAGGCGGTGGCGGCGCTGGTGGGCCCGCGCGATGTGCTGGGGGCGATGGATCTGGCGGATTTCCCGGTCGCATGGCAGGTGCTGGCGCCCGTGACGGGGCTGGATGCCGCGATGTGTGCAGGGGCGCCGCTGGTTCATGCGGACCGGCCCGGCAACGTGCTCGTGCGCGGCCGCGTGCACAAGGGCGACGCTGTGGCGGCGTTGGCCACGGCGGCGGCGGTGGTGGAAGGCACCTTTGACACCGCCATCGTCGAACACGCCTATATCGAACCCGAGGCCGGCTATGCCTTGCGCGTGGGCGACCGGCTGGAGGTCCGCGCCTGCACGCAGGCCCCGCAAATGGACCGCGAGGAACTGGCCCGCATCATGGCCCTGCCGGAAGCCGCCATCCGCATTTTGCCCTGCGCCACCGGGGGCGGCTTCGGGGCCAAGCTTGACCTGTCGCTGCAACCCTATATCGCGCTGGCGGCATGGGTGACCGGGCGACCCTGCGGCATGGTCTATTCGCGCGCCGATTCGATGGCGGCCACCACCAAACGCCATCCGGGCCGCATGCACGCCCGCATCGGCGCCAAGGCCGACGGCCTGCTGGTGGGCATGGAGTTCGACGCGCTGTTCGACACCGGCGCCTATGCCAGTTGGGGGCCGACGGTTGCCAACCGGGTGCCGGTGCATGCCTCGGGGCCCTATCACATTCCGGCCTACCGCGCGGATGCGGCGGCGATCCATACACATGGCCCGATCGCCGGCGCGTTTCGCGGCTTTGGCGTGCCGCAATCGTCCTTCGCACAGGAAAGCCTGTTTGACGATCTGGCCGACACGCTGGCGATTGACCGGCTGGAGTTCCGCATCCTGAACGCGCTGACCGTGGGCCTGCCCACATCCACCGGCCAGACCTTTTCCCAAGGCGTGGGCATCAGGGCCTGTCTCGAGGCGCTGCGCCCCCACTGGGCGCGGGCGCGCGCCGAGGCGGCGGCATGGAACGCAAACGCCGGGCCGGTGCGGCGCGGGGTCGGGGTGGCGGGGCTGTGGTATGGCTGCGGCAACACCTCGCTGGCCAACCCGTCGACCATCCGCGCCGGAATCACGCCCGAAGGCAGGCTGGTGCTGCATCAGGGCGCGGTGGACATCGGGCAGGGGTCGAACACCGTGATCGCGCAGATCTTTGCCGACGCGCTTGGCATGCCCGTAGGGCAGGTCACACTGGTCGGTGCCGACACCGACCGCACGCCAGATGCGGGCAAAACCTCGGCCAGCCGCCAGACCTTTGTCACCGGGGCGGCGGCCTATCGGGCCGGGCGGGCGCTGCGCGCCGCCGCGCTGCGGCGGTTGAACGCGGGCGAGGACGCGGTGCTTGCGCTTGACGGGCCCATCTTGCGCGCAGGCGACACCATGCTTGATCTGCGCGCGCTGGCGGCGGATGCCTTGGGCTATGTGCTCGCGGCCGAAGAAAGTTTCGACCCCCCGACCACGCCGCTTGATGCGAACGGGCAGGGCGCGCCCTATGCCACCTATGGCTGGGGCGCCCATCTGGCGGAAATCGC
>JAUXPG010000243.1 GCA_030683915.1 Gemmobacter sp. | reverse complement strand
GGTGCCGCTGCCGCCCGGCGCCTTTTTGCAGGCAACCGCAGCAGGCGAGGCCGCGCTGCTGGCCGCCGTGCGCGCCGCCATCGGCCCCGCGCGCCGGGTGGTGGACCTGTTCGCAGGCTGCGGCACCTTTGCCCTGCCGCTTGCCGAGGCGGCCGAGGTCCATGCCGTCGAAGGTGACGGCGCGCTCACGGCCGCGCTGGCCAGTGGCGCGCGCAGCACGCCGGGGTTGAAGGCTGTGACCACCGAAACCCGTGATCTGTTCCGCCGCCCGCTGCTGCCCGACGAACTGCGCTGTGACGCCGTGGTGATCGACCCGCCCCGCGCGGGGGCCGAGGCGCAGGTGGCCGAAATCGCCCGCGCCGCGGTGCCGGTGGTGGCGATGGTGTCGTGCAACCCCGTCACCTTCGCGCGCGACGCACGGGCGCTGGTCTCGGCGGGTTATGGGCTGGACACGGTGCTGGTGGTGGACCAGTTCCGCTGGTCCACCCATGTCGAACTTGTGGCGCGCTTCCGCCGGGGCTGATCCTGCTCAGCCGGGCAGAAAGGCGCGCAGCGTGACCCCCGCTGCGCCCAGCCCGGCGCGGATCGCCTGCGCCATCGCCAGCGCGGCCGGGCCGTCGCCGTGCACGCAGATCGACTGCGCCGCGAGCGGAATCGGCGCACCGCCCACGACCGGCATGCGCCCGCTGTCCAGAAACCCCAGAAGCCGGGCACATGCGGCTTCGGCATCGTCGATCATATCGCCGGGCTGGCCGCGCGGCACCAGCCGGCCATTGGGCAAGTAGCCCCGGTCCGCGAAAATCTCGGAAAACACGGCCAGCCCGGCGGCGCGCGCGGACTGTTCCAGCGCGGTTCCCGAAATCGCCAGCACCGCCAGCCGCCCCGGCAATGTAGCCACCGCCTCGGTGATCGCCTGCGCCACATCGGTCCGGTCCGCGGCCAGATTGGCCAGCGCGCCATGCGGCTTGACATAGGCCACCCGCACCCCGGCCAGCGACGCCACCCCCTGCAACGCGCCTACCTGCGCCGCCACCATCCGCCCGATCTCGGCCGGGGTCATCGGGATGACGCGGCGGCCAAACCCGGCCCGGTCCTCGTATCCCGGATGCGCCCCCACGGTGACCCCCCGTTCCCCGGCGCGGCGCAGGGTGGCATACATGGTGTCCGCATCACCCGCGTGCCCGCCACAGGCGATGTTCGCGCTTGTCACCACCTGCAACAGCGCAGCATCGTCGCCCATGGTCCAGGGCCCGAACCCTTCGCCCAGATCAGAATTGAGGTCGATGGTTCGCATCCTGCATGGCCCCCCGGTGATGGTGCGTGCAGCTTGCACCTTCGGCTTTCGCGCGGCAAGCTTGCACCACCCGGCCAACGACGCGGACCCCGCCATGACCCACCGCCCACCCCCCGGCCGCCGCGCCGATTATGCCGCGTTCGTGGCGCATACGACGCGCTGGAACGACAATGACGTGTATGGCCACCTCAACAACGTGGTGCATTACGCGCTGTTCGACAGCACGGTAAATGGTTGGCTGATTGATCGGGGCCTGCTTGACCCCGTTGGCGGCGCCCAGATCGGGCTGGTTGCGGAAACCGGCTGCCGCTACCACGGCGAAATGGGCTATCCCGACCGCATCAGCGCAGGGCTGCGGGTGGCGCGGCTGGGGTCATCCTCGGTGCGCTACGAGGTCGGGCTGTTTCGCAACGACGACGACACAGCGGCCGCCGAAGGGTTCTTTGTGCATGTCTATGTTGATGCCGCCACCCGGCGCCCGGCCCCGCTATCCCCCGCCTTGCGCGCTGCGCTGGAAACGCTTGTGCGGCCCGGCGCCGGGTGATCAGCCGCGCCGCCGCGCCGCCGTCCCACCGGCCAGCCGCATCTGCACCTGACCGATCCCGCGCAGGGCCAACGCCGCCGCCGCCGCCCCGCCGACCATGCCCAGCGCCAGCACCCGCCGCCCCCAGCTGCGCCGACGGCTTTGCGGCGTGGGCAATTCGGGCAAAGCGATGACCGGGCGCAGGTCGAGCACGCGCTGCATCTGCCGCGCCGACCGCAGCACCGGGTTGCGCAGTTCCAGGGCCACCGCCAGCCCCAGCGCCAGCATCAGGCTGCCGAACACGCCGAACACCATCATCCGGCGTCGGCCTGACGCCAGCGGATAATCCGGCGGCAACGCCGACTCCAGCAGATGAAACCGCTCGGTCTGGCGCTCGCTGTCGAGCCGCTGGCTTGTCTCGGCCTCGGCCCGACGGCGGGTGATGACCGAATACTGGTCCTGCAACTGCTGCAAGCGGCGGGCAAAGGTGCCCAGCGTGGTTTCCACATTGGGCGCGCGGTTGACGGCGGCCTCCACCTCGGCCCGGCGATCCAGCGCCGCGCGGCGCTGACCTTCCAGCCCGGAAATCTGACCTTCCAGCGCGGTGATCTGGCGTTGTTCGATGGCGCGCGGGCTGCCCCGGCCCACCAGCGCCGCCAACTCCTGCCGCAGGTCCAGCAATTGCAGGTCAAGATCGCGCAAGGTGGCATCGACGCGGCCGATTTCCTCGCGCCGGGCCTGCATGCCTTCGGGCAGGGCATCGACATTGGCGTTCTTGAACGCGGTGATCTCGGCCTCCAGCGCGGCAATCGCCACCCCAAGCCGCCGGTCCTCGGCCTCATAGAACTCCAGTGTCTCGCGCACGCGCTCGGATTGTTTCTGCGCGGTCAGGTCCAGCACACCCTGCGCCAGATCGTTGGCCACCGCCGCCGCCTGATCGGGGCGGCCCAGCTGCACGACGATCAGCATGGCCGACACCGGCTGGTCGCCACCAAACGGATTCTGTCCGGCGCGGACCGTTTCGAACCTGATGG
Organism: Gemmobacter sp.; assembly: GCA_030683915.1. Taxonomy (GTDB): domain Bacteria; phylum Pseudomonadota; class Alphaproteobacteria; order Rhodobacterales; family Rhodobacteraceae; genus Wagnerdoeblera. Next base: position 4,255 of record JAUXPG010000243.1, on the reverse strand, counting down.
CGCGGCGCAGGGCGACCACCCGCTCGGCTGCCGTCAGCGCCGGAGCATCGGCAAAAAGGCCGTGACGGGCGATCAACGCGGTCATGGAATCGCGGCTGGTCAGTTCCTGTTCCAGCAACTGGAGCCGCTGCGCCGACCGCGACACCGCATCCCCCGATGCCGCCTCGGTGCTGACGCGGGGCAGTTCCACCTGCAACACGGCAGCGGTTTCAAACACATACGGGGTCTGCAACACACCAAACAGCGTGACCAAAGTGCCGCCCAGCACCACCGCCAGCATCGGCAACATCCGCCGCCGGATCAGCGCCAGCACATCGGCAAGCGTCTGGATACCGCCCATCTCAGGCCCCTTTCCGGCGGGTTGCCGGGCTGTCCTCGGCACGGTTCAGCACGACGCCCAGAAGCTGCGTCCGGTCCTTCATCAGCCGCTCGCATTCGCGCACCTGCGCTGCCGTCGTCCGGGTGCCATCGGCCACCAGCAGGAGGCCGTCCACCTCGGGCAGGAAGGCCAGCACGTCATCAGACTCCAGCACCGGCGGCAGATCATGGATCGCGACGTCCGGCGACAGGTCCTCCAGCAATGCTTCCAGCGCGGTGGCGGTGCCGGGTTCTTGCAACAGTTCCGCGGAATCGGCCTCGGCCCGGCCATTCAGGCCCAGCGCCAGCGTGCGCCCCAGCCGCAGGAAATGCGCCTCCATGGGTTGCGCGCCGGTCAGCACGTCGCGCAACCGCCCCGGATTGTCCACGCCGAACAGTCCCGCCAGCGAGGGCGCCCGCAGATCCATGTCCATCAGCACGGTCCGCCCCGATGGCCGCCGCGCCAGCGACAGCGCCAGATTGGCCGCCACCAGCGATGCGCCACACCCGCGGGTCGGCGCCGCGACGGCGACGCGGGTCCAGCCGCGTTCCTGCAACGACTGCAGCAACCGGGTGCGCAGATGGTCGTAAAGCAACCCCACCGGGTCCTCGCGGTGGGTGACAATCAGATGCCCGGCCTCGGCGGTGGCCGGGTCAAGCTGGATCATCGGCAGGTCTGCCCACAGCCGCTCGGGGTCGTGGCGCAGCGGCAACAGTGCCGACCTCAACGCCGGGTCCGGCACCACCGGAAGGCCCGCCCGCGACGCCAGCCGCCCGTGCCCGAACAGAGATACCGCCCGCCCGCTGCCCGACAGGTCCTTGGTCATGCCTGCGTCCTCCGGCCCCCAACCCTGTGCCATGTCGTCAACAATCGGTCTGGCCTGCACCATCGAAAGGGCCTTTTACCTGGCGTCCGGCAGACCGGAGGCTGAACGGGTCACACCTGCGACGTCACAGGCAACAACCGGAAATATAAGGCCATTTTCGGCAAGGCCAATGGCCCCGCCGCATCTGGCCGTGCAGTCCGGGCCCCCGCCCAGCAGCCCAGAGATATATGATTCGCACTTGCTAAAAAAGCCACTCATCCGGAAACGATCTGGTGGAGTGGCCAAAACCCATTGAATGTCCTAGCGTTAGGGCGGGCAGGTCACGGCGGGTCAAGGTATGGCGGGCGACGGGCAGGCGGTGGATGCCGTGGTGATCGGGCGCAACGAAGGTGCCCGGCTGGCTGGCTGTCTGGCGTCGCTTGCCGGTCAGGTGCGGCGGGTGGTCTATGTGGACAGCGGATCGTCCGACGGGTCGGTGGCACTGGCGCAGGCGGCGGGGGCCAGCGTGGTCGCGCTGGACATGGGCCAGCCCTTTACCGCCGCGCGGGCCCGCAACGCGGGGCTGGCGGTGCTGGCCGCCGATCCGCCCGCCTTTGTGCAGTTCGTCGATGGCGATTGCGCGGTGGCCCCGGACTGGACCCGCGCCGCGCTCGCGCACATGGCCGCGCATCCGCAAACGGGCGTGGTGTGCGGACGGCGGCGCGAACGGTTTCCCGGCGCGTCGGTCTATAACCGGCTGGCCGATGCCGAATGGAATACGCCGGTCGGGCTGGCGGCCGCCTGCGGCGGCGATGCCCTGATGCGCCATCAGGCGGTGGCCGGGGTCGGCGGGTACCGCCCCGACCTGATCGCGGGCGAGGAACCGGAACTGTGCCTGCGCCTGCGCCGCGCCGGGTGGCAGGTCTGGCGCATCGACGCCGAGATGACACTGCACGACGCCGCGATGACCCGGTTTTCGCAATGGTGGCGCCGCTCGCGCCGCGCAGGGCACGCCTTTGCCGAAGGGGCCGCGCTGCACGGTTCGGCGCCAGAACGGCACTGGGTCGCGGAAACCCGGCGCGCGCTGGTTTGGGGTGCCGGGGTGCCGTTGGTCGCATTGGCGGGCGCCGCGGTGCATCCGGCGGCGCTGGCGCTGGTGCTGGTCTGGCCACTTCAGGCGGCGCGGTTGGCGCGGCGTTGGGGCGGCGGGCGCGCGGCATGGGAACGCGCGGCCTTTACCGTTCTGGGCAAGCTACCGGAATCGCAGGGGGTTCTGGGCTATCACCTCGGGCGGCTGACCGGGCGCCGCCGCGGACTGATCGAATACAAATAGTCAGCCGCCCCGGCGCAGCGCCAGCGCCTGTGCCGCCTGACCGGGCAGGATGGCGGCGCAGGCGGCATAGCGACCCGCCAGCCGGCGCGGGTTCGACAGCATGCGCCACGCCCATTCCATTGCGATCCGCCGCACCCAGACGGGGGCGCGCACCTGCGTGCCCGCCAGAAAGTCAACGCCCGCTCCGACCGAGGCAAAGCCGACCCCCGGCGCCAGCACCCGGCCCCGGGCGGCCAGTTGTTCCTGCTTGGGCGCGCCCAAGGCCAGCAGGCACAGCCGCGCGCCGCTGTCGGCCACCTGCGCCAGCACATCCGCCGCAGCGGGGCCTTCGGGGTCAAACCCCATCGGCGGCGCCAAGGTCAGCGCGACGCGCAGGCCCGGCACCTCGGCCTGCAAACGGGCGGCGGCCCCGGCCAGCGCCGCCTCGGTGCTGCCCACCAGCGCAACCGCCACCCCCTGCGACGCTGCCAGCCGCGCCAGTGGCAGCACCAGCTCCGACCCCGGCACCAACCCCACCGACCGCCCGGCCAGCCGCGACAGCCACACCACCGGGTTGCCATCGGCCACCACCAGATCCTGCGCGGCATAGGCCGCCCGAAACCCCGCCGACCCGCGCAGCTTCACCAGATGGTCCAGATTGACCGTCGCCAGCGCAAAGCCCTCGCCTGCCTGCCACCGCGCCGCCACCGCGGCCAGAAGCGCCGCGCGGTCGGGCATGTTCACGCGGATGGTCGTGTCGTGAAACCGAAACTGCACGGCGGCTCCTGTTGTGGCCGCACCAAGGATGCCGCCGCCCTGCGCCCGGACACAAGCGCAATTGCCCGCGCCCGGCCCGGAACACAGCGTTTCCGTTTGGGATTATGTCTTGCCAGCCCGCACCCCGCCAGCGTAGCCCGGAAGCATGACGGCACGCCCCATGCCCCCCCGCCCGGCCTGCGGCCCGGCCCGGTGCCTTGCGGCATCGGGCGCGGTTCGGCGCGCGCGCGCCCTGCATGACAGGGGGCGCACAACCGTTGTACCTTGCGCCACCCAAGCGCCCGGACCTGCCTGATGGTCGCCAGCAGCACCGCCTACATCGCCCTGTGCCTTTGGCCGCTGGTCGTGGTGGCCCTGTTTCGCCGCCTGCCGGTGGAGCGCGCGCTGATCTGGTCAATCCTTGGCGGCTACCTGCTCCTGCCGCCCGTTGTGGCCATTGACCTTCCGGCAGTGCCCGCGCTGGACAAGATGTCCATCCCCGCGCTGTCGGCTTGGCTGGTCGTTACCCGGATGCTCGACATCCGCGTGCCTCTGCTGCCCGCCAGCCACGCCGGGCGGGTGTTGCTGGCGGTGTTCGTGCTGGCCCCGTTCGGCACCATCCTGACCAACCCCGAATCCATCGCCGTGGCCCAAGGCCCCGGATTGCCCGGCCTGCGGCTGTATGATGCCATTTCCATCATCGCGTTTCAGGCTTTCGTCATCCTGACCTTCGCGCTGTCGCGCAGCCTGCTGGCCACGCCAGCGGCGCTGCGCGAAATCCTTGTCGCGCTGGTGGTGGCCGGGCTGGCCTATTCGCTGCCGATGCTGGTGGAGATCCGCCTGTCGCCGCAGATCAACGTCTGGATTTACGGCTTCTTCCAACATTCCTTCGAACAGATGATGCGGCAGGGCGGGTTCCGGCCCATCGTGTTCCTGTCGCATGGGCTGTGGGTGGCGTTCTTTGCCATGACCGCCCTGCTGGCCGCGCTGTCGCTGGCCCGTGCCGCGCCCGCCGCCGACAGGG
>JAUXPG010000023.1 GCA_030683915.1 Gemmobacter sp. | reverse complement strand
TGGGCGCCGATGCCGTTGCGGCAGCGGTGCAGGATTGGGGCCGGGCGACCGGGCAGGATGTGGCGCTGACCCGCAACGGGTCGCGTGGCATGGTCTGGCTGGAGCCTTTGGTCGAGGTCGAACGCGATGGTGTGCGCCATGCCTATGGCCCCGCCACGCCCGCCGACGTGCCCGCCATACTGGATGGTTCGTCGCCGCTGGCGCTTGGGCCGACCGAGGCCTTGCCTTGGATGGTGCGCCAAACCCGGCTGACGTTCGCCCGCGTCGGCGTGACCGACCCCGTGTCGCTGGCGGACTATGAGGCGCATGGCGGGCTTGACGGTCTGCGCCGCACGCTGGCGATGGCGCCCGCCGACGTCGTGGCCGAAGTCACCGCAAGCGGGTTGCGGGGCCGGGGCGGTGCGGGCTTTCCCACCGGGATCAAGTGGAAGACGGTGGCGGATGCGCCGGGGCCGCAGAAATACATCTTCTGCAACGCCGATGAGGGCGACAGCGCCACCTTTGCCGACCGCATGCTGATGGAGGGCGACCCCTTCTGCCTGATCGAAGGCATGGCGATTGCGGGGCTGGCCACCGGGGCGACCAAGGGTTTCATCTATCTGCGCAGCGAATATCCGGACGCGGCGGAGGTGCTGACCGCCGCCTTGCAGATCGCCCGCGATGCCGGTTTGCTGGGCGCGTCGGTGCTGGGGCAGGGGCCGGCCTTTGACATCGAACTGCGGATGGGCGCCGGGGCCTATGTCTGTGGCGAGGAAACCAGCCTGCTCAACAGTCTGGAAGGCAAGCGCGGCGTGGTGCGCGCCAAGCCGCCGCTGCCCGCGCTGCAAGGCTTCATGGCGCGGCCCACTGTGGTGAACAACGTGATCTCGCTGGCGACCGTGCCGGTGATCTTGGCCAAGGGCGCGGCGCATTACGCGGGCTTCGGGCTGGGGCGGTCGCGCGGCACCATGCCGTTGCAGATTGCCGGGAACGTGCGTCGCGGCGGGTTGTTCGAATGCGCGTTCGGCCTGACCCTGGGCGAAATCGTCAATGACATCGGCGGGGGCACCGCATCGGGCCGCCCGGTCAAGGCGGTGCAGGTCGGCGGCCCCTTGGGGGCATGGTTTCCGCCCGCATTGTTCGACACGCCCTTCGGATACGAGGAATTCGCCGCGCGGGACGGGTTGATCGGCCACGCCGGGCTGACCATTGCCGATGACCGCACCGACATGCTGCACATGGCGCGCTTTGCGATGGAATTCTGCGCCATCGAAAGCTGCGGCAAATGCACGCCGTGCCGGATCGGCGCGGTGCGCGGGGTCGAAACGCTGGATCGCATTGCCGCGGGTGACACAAACGCGATTCCGCTGCTGACGGACCTGTGTGCTACCATGAAGGCGGGATCGCTCTGTGCGCTTGGCGGGTTCACGCCCTATCCGGTCCTGTCCGCCCTGACGCATTTCCCCGACGATTTCGCGACGCTACGGGAGGCTGCGGAATGAGTGAAAAGCCGAAGGGCCCGGCATCGTATTTCCCGTCGATCGAAGCGACCTATGGTCAGCCGATGCAGCACTGGTTCGACCAGATCGCCCCACTGCTGGAACAGCCGCACATGAAGATCGTCAGCTATCTGAAAACCACGCACGGCATGGGCCACGGCCACGCGAATGCCATTGTCGCCCACCAGCTTGCGGCCAGAAAAAGGTGCCTGAGATGAAAGACTTCATCATCCCCGATGCCGATTATGGCACCCCCGCCTCGCGGGCGAAAACCTTTGTCACGCTGGAAATCGACGGGTTCGCGGTGACGGTGCCGGAAGGCACCAGCATCATGCGCGCCGCGGCCGAGGCGGGCATTCCGGTGCCCAAGCTCTGTGCCACCGACAGCGTTGATGCGTTCGGGTCGTGCCGGCTGTGCCTTGTGGAAATCGAAGGCCGCAATGGCACGCCCGCCAGCTGCACCACCCCGGTCGCGCCGGGGCTGAAGGTGCATACCCAGACCGCCAAGCTCAAACAGCTTCGGCGCGGGGTGATGGAGCTTTATATCTCCGACCATCCGTTGGACTGCCTTACCTGTTCGGCCAATGGGGATTGCGAATTGCAGGACATGGCCGGCGCCGTTGGCCTGCGCGATGTGCGTTATCCGGCGGTGGACACCCATTTCCGCCCGCGCAACACCAGCGGCGAGGCGAACCCGAACTACATCCCGAAGGACGATTCCAACCCGTATTTCAGCTATGACCCGGCGAAATGCATCGTGTGTTCGCGCTGCGTGCGCGCCTGCGAAGAGGTGCAGGGCACCTTTGCGCTGACCATCGAAGGGCGCGGGTTCGACAGCCGCGTGTCCTTCGGCGCCAAGACCGACACCGCGTTGACCTCGGATTGCGTGTCCTGCGGTGCGTGCGTGCAGGCCTGCCCGACGGCCACCTTGCAGGAAAAATCGGTGATCGAGATCGGCACGCCCGACCGCGCCGTGATCACCACCTGTGCCTATTGTGGCGTCGGGTGCAGCTTCAAGGCGGAACTGCGCGGGGATGAACTGGTCCGCATGACGCCTTACAAGCATGGCAAGGCCAACCGCGGGCATTCCTGCGTCAAGGGCCGGTTTGCCTATGGCTATGCCACGCATCAGGACCGCATCCTGCACCCGATGATCCGCGATGCCATCACCGACCCGTGGCGCGAGGTGTCGTGGGCCGAGGCAATGGCGTTTGCCGCCAGCCGGATGCAGGCCATTCAGGCGAAATACGGGCGGCAATCGGTGGGGGTCATCACCTCCAGCCGCTGCACGAACGAGGAAACCTATCTGGTCCAGAAGCTGACCCGCGCGGTGTTCCGCAACAACAACACCGACACCTGTGCGCGCGTTTGCCATTCGCCCACCGGATACGGCTTGGGCCAGACCTTCGGCACCAGTGCGGGCACGCAGGATTTCGACAGCGTGGAACATTGCGACGTGGCGCTGGTGATCGGCGCCAACCCGCATGCCGGGCATCCGGTCTTTGCCAGCCGGTTGAAAAAACGGTTGCGGCAGGGCGCCAAGCTGATCGTGATCGACCCGCGCCGGACCGAGACCGTGGAAGGCCCGCATTACAAGGCTGCGCACCATCTGGCGCTGACGCCGGGCACCAACGTTGCCGTGGTGTCGGCTATGGCGCATGTGATCGTCACCGAGAAACTCTATGACGAGGCGTTCATCCGGTCGCGCTGCGATTGGGATGAATTCGAGGACTACGCCGAATTCATCAGCGACCCGCGCCATTCGCCCGAGGCTGTGCAGATGGTCAGCGGCGTTCCGGCGGCGGACCTGCGCGCGGCGGCGCGGCTTTATGCCACCGGCGGCAATGCGGCCATCTATTATGGGCTGGGGGTGACGGAACACTCCCAAGGCTCCACCACCGTCATCGCCATCGCCAACCTTGCCATGCTGACCGGCAACGTCGGGCGGCCCGGCGTGGGCGTGAACCCGCTGCGCGGCCAGAACAACGTGCAAGGGTCCTGCGACATGGGGTCGTTCCCGCACGAATTGCCGGGCTATCGCCACGTCAAGAACCCCGAGGTGCGCGCGATCTTTGAAAACCTGTGGGGTGTGGAGATCGACCCCGAGCCCGGCCTGCGCATACCCAACATGCTGGACGCGGCGGTGGAAGGCACGTTCAAGGGCCTGTATTGCCAGGGCGAGGACATTCTGCAATCGGACCCCGACACCAAACACGTGTCGGCCGGTCTGGCCGCGATGGACTGCGTCATCGTGCATGACCTGTTCCTGAACGAGACGGCGAACTACGCGCATGTGTTCTTTCCCGGTTCCAGCTTTCTGGAAAAGGACGGCACATTCACCAACGCCGAACGCCGCATCAACCGGGTGCGCAAGGTGATGGCACCCAAGCAGGGCTATGCCGACTGGGAAGTGACCCAGATGTTCGCCAATGCGATGGGTGCGGGCTGGGGCTATACCCACCCGTCACAGATCATGGATGAAATCGCCGCCACCACGCCCAGTTTCGCAGGCGTCAGTTATGAACGGCTGGAAGAACTGGGGTCTGTGCAGTGGCCCTGCAACGACTCGGCCCCCGAGGGCACCCCGATGATGCATATCGACGGGTTCGTGCGCGGGCGGGGCAAGTTCATCCGCACGGAATATGTGGCGACCGACGAACGTACCGGCCCGCGTTTCCCGCTGTTGCTGACCACGGGGCGGATTCTGAGCCAGTACAACGTGGGCGCGCAGACCCGGCGCACCGCCAATGTGGTGTGGCATGATGAGGATGTGCTGGAAATCCACCCGCATGATGCCGAACAGCGCGGTATCCGGCACGGTGACTGGGTGCGGCTGGCCAGCCGATCGGGTGAAACCAGCCTGCGGGCCGACATCACCGACAAGGTCGCGCCGGGTGTGGTCTATACCACCTTCCACCACCCCGACACGCAGGCCAACGTCATCACCACCGATTATTCCGACTGGGCGACCAACTGCCCGGAATACAAGGTGACGGCGGTGCAAGCGACCCCGTCGAACGGGCCGAGCCAGTGGCAGCAGGAATACGCCGCCCAAGCCGAACAGGCGCGCCGCATCCTGCCTGCGGCCGAGTGATGCGCGGGGCGCGGGCCACCCCGCGGCTGGCCTTCGGCGCGCGGCTGGAAGCGGGCGAACGGGTGTTGCCCGAGGAAACCGCCGTCGCGCTGTCGTTCAACGGCGCGGCGCAGGCGGTGATGATGGCGACGCCTGCGGATCTGGAGGATTTCGCCTATGGCTTTGCCCTGACCGAAGGCATTGCCGAACCCGGCGAGATTTTGTCGCTGACGGTCGAACGCGGGGCGCGCGGGATCGACGTGCAGGCCTGGCTGGCCCCCGAGGCCGAGGCACGGCTGGCGGCCCGGCGGCGCACGATGGCCGGGCCGGTGGGCTGCGGTCTGTGCGGCATCGAAAGCATCGATCAGGCCCTGCGCGAGATGGCGCCGGTGCCGCCGTCAGGGTTTCGGCTGACCGCTGCGCAGGTGATGGCGGCGGTGGCGGCGCTGCCCGACCGTCAGCCGCTGCACGATGCCACCCGCTCGGCGCATTGTGCCGGGCTGTGGCTGGGCGAAGGCATGGCCGCCTCGCGCGAAGACGTG
>JAUXPG010000153.1 GCA_030683915.1 Gemmobacter sp. | reverse complement strand
CCCATCGAACAGATGCGGCAGGACCACGAAGAGGCGGCCCGGTTGCTGGCGCAGGTCGAACATGCGGCGCGTGGTCTGGACCTGCCCGAAGGGGCCTGCGGGTCCTGGACGGCGCTTTATACCGGCGTGCGCAAGCTGTCGGGCGACCTTGTGGCGCATATGCATCTGGAAAACAACGTGCTTTTCCCGCGCTTTGCCCCGCTTCACCCCTGAACGCGCCACGGGGCGGGCGGGTGTGGCCCGCCCCGCCCTGTGGCAGCCTAGGCGGGCAAGGCCAACTCGATCCGGGCGCCGGGAAAGCGGGCGACCAGCGCGTCAAGGCTGGCGCGGTCGGGCATCAGGCAGGCAGCGGTCGAGAGCCCGTCGGCCACCGTCGCGGTCGGCGCCGAGATCGTGATGCGCGACCAGACCGGCGCCGCCCGGTCCCACTGCGGCGACAGGATGTGGCCTTGGCGGCCCTCGCGGTCCAGCACGGTGCCGAAGGGCCCCGAAGTGGCCAGCGCACGGTCGGTCAACCGAAGGACCGGCCCCTGATCCAGCCGGATCGGCCAATTGCCAGACAGCGCCCGGTGTTCGCCGGTATCCACCAGCCCGACCTCGAGCCCCTGCGCGCGCAGCAGCGTGGCCACGCGGTCGGCGACGAAGCCTTGGGCTATGCCGTTCAAGGTCAGCGCCATGCCCGTGCGGGCGAAGGCGACGCCCGAGCCGTCAAACGACACGCCCGCCCAGCCGATCAGGTCGCGGGCGCGGGCCTCGGTGTCGCGGTCGGGCGTGCCGCCGCCCGCATACCCTTGCGCCAGCGCGGCCCAGAGCGGTTGCACCGTCGGGTCAAACCGCCCACCGCTGGCATGGTGAAGCGTGCCGCAGACTGTCAGCAGCGCCAGCAGTTCGGGCGGCGGCGCATCAAGCCGCCCGGTGGTGTTGAGGCTGACAAGGCACGAGTCGGGCAGAAACAGGCTGAAGATCCGTTCCAGCCGGGCAATTTCGGCCAGTGCCAGCGCGCCCAGGCGCGAAGCGTCGGGGTGATCGATGTGAAGCGTCACCACGGCACCCAGCGCCTGACCGCGCATGGGGGCCAGCGCCGCCGACGGCCCGGCGGACAGGCCCATCGGCAGGGCTGCGGTGATGGCAAGGAACCGGCGGCGCGACAGCATCCTCCTATCCCCCGATCATCCGGCCTGCGGCGTTCATCCGTTGCAGGAAGTCCGCGGCGTCGTCGTCCTGCAACGCGTCGAAATCCTGATCGGATGTCAGGGCGTCGGCGCGGGGCAGGCCGCGCTGGGCCAGCACGGTGCCGCCGTGCCGGGCAATGAAATGCTGCGCGCCCTCGATGGTGGCGAAGGGCACCAGATCCACCTCGCCCATGCCACCGGCGATTGCGGCCCCGGTGACATAGACGGCGGTGTTGGCGTCGATCCAGTTTTCAGCGCCGGTGTCTTCCCAACTCGGGGCGGCAGCCATGTCATTGACGTAGATCGCGACGATGGCGTGGCTTTGTTCCGGCATCTGCCGATAGGCCACGGCATCGCGCACCTGACTGAAGAACAGCGGATAGGGCATGCCCTCCAGATGCACCTGCGCCTTGGGTCCGGGGTGTTCCAGAAGGTCCATCTGGCAATAGTGCCCTACCGCTTCGGCCGTCAGTGCGACCGGCGGGGGCAGGGTGGCGGTGTCTTCCTTGCACGCGGCAAGGGCAAGAAACACCAGCGGAACCAGGCGGGGGAAAAGGCGAAGGGACATCATGGGGTTACCTTTCGGAACGCGGCGACGGCCAGCGCCAGCGCCAGCACGGGCCACAGCGCAAGCGAGGTCAGCGCCTGCCAAGGGGGAATGGTGTTTGCTGCGCCCGACAGGCCAACGGCGGCCGAGGTCGCCTCGGAAGCGGCAAGGTTGAACAGGCGGAACGCGTCGGCGGGGTTGGCCAGCATGGCCCAGGGAAAGACGCGGGTGGTGAACACCCCGCCGTTGTCGGCGACCAGTGCCGCCAGCAGGCCAAGGTCATAAAGCACGATGGCACCCAGCCACAGCCCGATGGCCAGCCCCGCCGCGCCCGAGGGGCGCCGTGCCAGCGATGACAGCGCATACCCCGCGCCCAGAAACACCGCGCCCAGCGTGACCGACGACCATGTCAGCCGCCACAGCGCGGGCAGGCCTTCGACCGAGCGGCCGTCCATCGCCCATGCGCCGATTGCCGCCAGCCCATAGCCCGCACCGATGGCGATGGTCAGCACCGCCAGATGGGCCAGAAGCTTGCCCAGCAGAACCTCGGTCCGGCTGAGCGGATAGGTCAGAAGCAGGGGCAGCGTGCCCCGCTCCACCTCGCCTGCGACGGCATCGAAGCTCATCAGCAGGGCGACCAGCGGCACCAGATAGACCGCCAGCGACGTCAGGGAGGCGACGATCACCGACAGCCGGTCGGCGCCCAGATCGCCGGTGGGCGCCGACCCCGCCGCCGACAGCACCAGCGAAAACAGCACCATCATCGCCACCGCGACAGTGACCCAACGGTTGCGCAGCGCGATGCGGAATTCGGTTTGCGCCATGGACAGGATGCGCGTCATTGTCCGGCCCTCCGGCTGAAATGGCTGTAGATGTCTTCAAGACTGGGGGGCTGGATGTCGATGTCGGAGACCCGTTCGGCCAGCGCCGCAATCCGGCCGAGCAGCGCGAGCTTGCCGCTTTGCGCGCAGGTGACGACCAGTTGGTCGCCCGACAGTTCCGCCCCCGGCAGCGCCTGTTTCAGCGTCGTGACCGAACAGGGCAGGTCCGACGGGGTGATGGCGATGCGAACCGGAAGGTCCGCCTTGCGCCGCAGGTCGGCCATTGACCCTTCGGCCACCACATGCCCGCGCGACAGGATCACCATGCGGTCGGTCCGCGCCTCGACCTCGGTCAGCGCGTGAGACGACAGCAGGATGGCGGTGCCTTGCGCTGCCAGATCGTCAAGGATGGTGTAGAAGTCGCGGCGCGACACCGGATCAAGGCCCGAGGTCGGTTCGTCCAGCACCATCAGGCGCGGCTGGCCGATCAGCGCCTGCGCAAGGCCGACGCGCTGGCGCATCCCCTTGGAATAGGTGCCGATGCGCCGGTCGGCCGCATGGCCCAGGCCGACATGGTCCAGCAGCCCCGCCGCTTCGGCGGCAGGCCGGGCCCGCAGGCGCAGGTAATGCGCGATCTGTTCGCGCCCGGTCAGTGCGGGGTGGAAGGCCGCGCTTTCGGGCAGATAGGCCACGCCGTCGCGCGCCTGCGGCGAGCCTGGTGCTGCGCCGAGAACCTCCACGCTGCCCGAGGTATGCGGGATAAGCCCCAGCACGATCTTCATCAGCGTGGATTTTCCGGCACCATTGTGGCCCAGCAGCGCGACACGTTCGCCGGCGCCGACGGTCAGCGACACGTCGGTCAGCGCCTGAACGCCGTCAAAGCGCCTAGTGAGATGCGAGAGCGTCAACATCTTCATGCTTTCTGGATTTCGCAGCCCGGATTGCGGCGGCCTCGGCGGCGGCCAGTTCGGGCGAAACGGTGATGTCCGGCGCGCGCATCAGCGGATGGCTGTCAACGACGCCGCCGGGCAGGATGGCGGGGAACGCGGCCTGCGACCAGCGCACCAGCTGCACGGCAGGCGAGCCGAGCAGCAGCTTGGCCGAGGGTTGCGACCACAGGATGTGGTCCATCAGGTCATTGGGCCGGAACGGGCTGTCGGCGCGGGAATCCCCGTCGAGATCGAAGGCCGGGTGATCGGACCAGAAGTTGCCGACGCCTGCCAGACTCCATTCGATATGGCGGGTGCCGACGTATTTCACCTGCGTCCGGTTGCCGACAAACGCGTTGCCGGTGATGGCGTTGCGCTCCGACCCGGCGGTGAAGTGAATGCCGATCTCGCAGCCTTCAAAGCGGTTTCCGGCGATCAGGTTCTTGTGGGCGTTGTAGATGAAGGTGCATTTCTCGTGCGTGCCGCCGCGGATCAGGTTGCCGGTCACATCGGCGTTGTTCGCGTAGTTCAGCATCAGGCCATGTGTGCGGTCGCCAAGCGACTTGTTGTCGCGCACCACGATGCGGTCGGAAAACATCAGCGCAAAGCCAAGGGTGTTGCCGATGCTGATGTTGCCCGACACCTCGGTGTCGTTGGTGTTCATGAAATGCACCGCAAAGCGCAGGTCGCGGAAGATGTTGTTGCGATAGACGTTCTGGCGCGAGGTGTTGGAAAAGATGCCGTCGCGGCCCAACCGCACGTCGTTGCCTTCAATCACCGTGCCCGGCGCGTTCCAGACATAGATGCCGTTGCCGCGATCGTTCATGCGAAAGAAATCGCTGCCGATCACGGTGTTGCCGCGCACCATGGCATCGCGCGCGCCGTGGATGTCGATGCCGTGCAGGTTGCCGTGCAGATGGTTGCCTTCGATCAGCGCGCGGTCGGCCCCCTTGATGACGCGGATGCCGCTGTCGACCTGCGCGCCGTCGGTGCCGGACCCCGACACCGACATGCCCCGCACGGTGACGTCGGGCGCCGTGACAAGTATGACCGAGCCGGTTCCGTTGCCGACCAGTTCGGCGCCCGCCTCGCCTTCCAGCGTCACCGGGCGCGTCAGGATCACCGGGCCATCGTGGCGGCCCGGTGCAAGGATCAGGTGGTCGCCGGGGGCAGCGGCCCCCAGCGCAGCGGCCAGCGCGCCGGGTTCCACCCGCGTCTGCGCCACCGCCGCAAGGGGAAGCAGCACCAGCGCGGCAAGGGTCACGGCGCGCCACATGTCATGCGTCCTTCGGTTCGACGAACATGCGCCCGCGCATTTCCATGTGCAGCGCATGGCAGAACCACTGGCAGTAATACCAATAGACCCCCGGCTTGGCGGCCACGAAGGTCACCGAAGCGGTCTGCTGCGGGCTGATTTCCATGGCAACGCCGTGGTCGCCCATCGTGAACCCGTGCGACAGGTCTTCGATGTCGTCGAGGTTGGTGATGATCACCGTCACCTCGTCGCCTTCCTTGACGGTGAAGGTGTCAAGGCTGAAGCTCGGCGCCTGGCTGGACATATAAACCCGCACCTTGTTGCCGTCGCGGATCACGCTGTCCATGAAGTCGTCGATGTCCACGCCGTCGGCCACCGCCTGCGCGCGCGTGGCGGCCCAGGTCGGATCGTTGCGGTCATAGACGTGCAGCGGGTTCACCACCGACCGATGCACGACGATGCTGTCGTGCGGTTCGGCAAAGGTGGGGCCGTCGTGCGCCAGCACGAGCTTGTCGCCGTCGATGACGAACAGCTGTTCGTTCTCGGGCTTCAGCGGTCCGACGTTAAGGAAACGGTCCTTGGAGAACTTGTTCATCGAGATGAAGAACTTGCCGTCCGCTTCCAGCGTTTCGCCCATCGAGGTGGAGTTGTGGCCGGGCTGGTAATGCACGTCGGTCTTGGACAGGATCGGGTTGACGTTTTCCCCCGCATAGGCGCGCACCGCCTTTTCAATGTTCCAGAACGCCACCTGGCTGTCGAGAAACAGCGTGGTATAGGCGTTGCCCTTGCCGTCGAACGCCGTGTGCAGCGGCCCAAGCCCCAGTTCCGGCTGGCCGACGATGGCGCTGGTGGGGTCGGCACCGTCATAGAACACCGCGTCCAGCTTGCGCACGTCGATGATCGACACGGTGGGCGACAGTTTGCCCCCGATGCACAAGTGGATCTTGTCGGGTGCCATGTTGCAGCCGTGCGGGTTGTTCGGGATGGGGATGTAACGGGTGTAGTTCTTGTTCTGGCCCTTGCGGCCATCCAGAACCTTCACGCCGTTCATTTCCACAAAGTCGCCGGCGGCGAGACCCTTTTCGATTTCGGCGATGTTGAACACGACGACATGGTCAAGGTCGCTTGCCGTCATCTCGGCAAGGTTCATCCCCATTTCCGAGTTGTACGAGGTGGAGAAGGCCCATTTGCCCTCGTAATCCGCATCGGTGTTGTCAAGGTTGCCCGACACCATCACCTGCCACGCCACCTCCATCGTGTCGGCGTTGAGCGCGGTGTAGAAGTTCACGTACTGGTCGGGCTGGTCCAGTATCTTGCCATCGTTGACCATCGGGCCTTCGTCTTCGCCGTTGGCAAAGACATAGTTGGTGCGCGGCCACTTCTGCGGACGCATGCCGTGGATCGCCTTGGCGTTCGGGATTTCGGTGATCTTGTCGCATTTCATGATGTCGCAGCGCACCCGTGCCACGCGGGTGTTGGCCTTGTCGTTCATGAACAGGAACCGGCCGTCATATTTGCCC
>JAUXPG010000135.1 GCA_030683915.1 Gemmobacter sp. | reverse complement strand
CACAGATTGTCGCGGAGCGTCAATCAAACCGCGGCAACGCTCTTGCCAGCGACAATCAGGGTGATACCGTCAATTCTGCCGCGACGTAGAATCTCATCCAGATTGACGCGCGCGTCTCATCCAGATTGTCGCGCGATACCGCGCCTTCCTGGTTCGGGCCTATCTGCTGCAAACGCATGAGATGCTGTTTGATGCACATTGGCATGCGTTCCGCGTCTTCGAGGGTATCCCGGGGCGCGGGATCTATGACAATATGAAAACCGCCGTGGACAAGGTTGGACTTGGCAAGAAGCGCGATGTGAACGCGCGGTTCACGGCGATGACCAGCCATTACGTCTTCGATCCTGAGTTCTGCAATCCGGCTGCGGGCTGGGAGAAGGGGCAGGTTGAGAAGAATGTTCGCGACGCGCGCCATCGTATGTGGCAGCTGATGCCAGCCTTTCCGGATCTGAGCGCGCTGAATGACTGGCTGGAAGAGCGCTGCAAGCTGCTTTGGGCTGAGACGGCTCATGGCACACTACCTGGCAGCATCGCTGATGTTTGGGAAGCTGAGAAGCCTGCCCTGATGCCACTCCCCAAAATGTTCGATGGCTTCGTCGAGGAAAGGAAGCGCGTCTCGCCGACCTGCCTGATCACCTTTGACCGCACGCGCTATTCTGTGCCCGCCAGTTTTGCAAACCGGCCCGTCAGTCTGCGTATCTACCCTGAGCGACTGGTGGTTGTGGCCGAGGGCCATGTGATTTGCACGCATGAGCGCATTATCGACCGGTCGCACCGCCAGCCGGGGCGCGTCATCTATGACTGGCGCCACTATCTGGCAGTCGTTCAGCGCAAACCCGGGGCGCTGCGCAATGGTGCGCCCTTCGTGGAAATGCCCGAACCCTTCCGTGTGCTGCAGGCAAAGATGCTGCGCCAGCCCGGCGGGGACCGAGAAATGGTCGATATCCTGTCCCTGGTGCTGCACCACGATGAACAGGCGGTGCTGTGCGCCGTGGAATTAGCCCTGGGGGCGGGCGTGCCGACAAAAACCCACGTGCTGAACCTGCTCCACAGGCTGCTCGATGGCAAACCAACCGACCAGCCAGACGTGAACCCTCCTGCAGCCTTGTCTTTGAGCAAAGAGCCCGAGGCCAATGTCGCGCGCTATGATGGGCTGCGCACCCGGAAAGGAACCCGTCATGCGTCATGATCCCGCGGGTGCTGCGCTGATCATCATGTTGCGCAGCCTGAAGATGCCGGGCATGGCGCAGGCTGTGCAGGATCTGCATGAGCAAGGTTCACCCGGATTTGAAGCCGCCATGCCGATCCTGTCGCAGCTTCTCAAGGCGGAAATGGCCGAGCGTGAGGTGCGCTCGACCGCCTACCACATGAAAGCCGCCCGCTTCCCGGCATACAAGGACTTGTCCGCCTTCGACTTCAGCGCCAGCGAGATCCGTGAAGCTCTGGTCCGCCAGCTTCATCGATGCGAGTTCCTGGATGCTGCCGAGAATGTGGTGCTGATCGGCGGACCCGGCACAGGGAAATCGCATGTTGCAACGGCCCTTGGCATTCAGGCCATCGAACATCACCGCAAACGTGTGCGCTTCTTCTCTACGGTCGAACTCGTCAACGCCCTGGAACAGGAAAAGACCCAAGGCAAGGCCGGGAAGATCGCCGAGGCGTTGGTGAAAACTGACCTCGTCATCCTGGACGAGCTGGGATACCTGCCGTTCAGTGCCTCTGGCGGTGCCTTGCTGTTCCATCTTCTCAGCAAGCTTTATGAACGCACCAGCGTCATCATCACCACCAACCTCAGCTTCAGCGAATGGGCCAGCGTGTTCGGTGATGCGAAAATGACCACTGCATTGCTCGATCGCCTCACCCATCGCTGCCACATTCTGGAGACCGGCAACGACAGCTACCGCTTCAAGGCAAGCTCCGAAACAGCGAAAAAGAACGGAGGGAAACACTAGCATTGACGCCATCATAACACGCAGAACATAACCACTGGGTGGGTCAGTTCTCGGTGACAATGCCGGGTCAAATCTCAGTGGCAATCAACATCTTGGCGTCCGGTCGTCTCGATCTGCGTTGTCTCACGGCTGATCGACGACCACGCGATTTCAGTCCGGGGAAAAGTTGGCCGCGGCCAACTTCTGGTCGCACGCAGCGGGCCGGTGCCATGGCGCGGCGCGCCGAGACTTCCAGATACGCATGGACCCACACGAAACAAACCGGGCCGGTTCGAGGGTCGGGTGAGTGCCAGCGAGGGCATAATGTTGGCCGCGGCCAACTTTTGGGAAGGAACCGCCGAGCAGGCGCATCGACGCAACCGGGCGACGGCGGGAAGAAGAAGCCCATGAGATCTCGACGCGATCAGGGCTGCAACAGGCCTGCTGATGGCCACGGAGGGCCGAAGTTGGCCGCGGCCAACTCTTCGATCGGCGGCCGTTGACCCGACGCTCGGCCGCGCTTGATCCATTGCGGGCAAAAGTTGGCCGCGCCCAACTTTTTGCCGACCAGACGCGATGCGTTCAGGGATGACCGCTTCACGCGAGCGGTCTTCGCGGGTTGTCCGTGCAGTATTGAAGAATTCCGAAGGTCAAAACAGTGCCGTAAGTCTATGATATATGGGATTTAATAGACGCAAATTGCCGCAAAATAGTTC
>JAUXPG010000103.1 GCA_030683915.1 Gemmobacter sp. | reverse complement strand
CCCGTATTGCGATCAACGGTCTTGGACGTATTGGCAAACTCGTGCTGCGCGATCTGGTCGACTCGGGGGCAGGCGGCGACCTCGTGCTGCTGAACGATCCGGTCGGCACCGCGGAACAGCACGCCCTCTTGATGGAGTTCGACAGCGTCCACGGCCGCTGGCGGACGCCTGTCAGTCATGATGTCGGCTGCCTGGTGCTGAACGGCCAGCGCATCCGCCTGACCCATGAACGCACCATCGATGCGCTGCCACTGGCCGAACTGGGCGTCGATCTGGTGGTCGACTGCACCGGGGTGTTCAAGACCGCTGCCAATACCGCACCCTACTTCACCGCCGGGGTACGCAAGGTTGTTGTCAGCGCGCCGGTCAAGGATGGCGGCGCGCTCAACCTGGTCTATGGGGTGAACCACCAGTTGTACGACGGGTCACAGCGGCTGATAACCGCGGCTTCGTGTACCACAAATTGCCTTGCCCCGGTGGTGAAGGTCATTCACGAGGCCATTGGCATCCGGCACGGCTCGATCACTACGATCCATGATGTGACGAACACGCAAACCATCGTGGACCGCCCGGCCAAGGACATGCGCCGCGCCCGTTCGGCGTTGATGAACCTCATTCCCACGACAACCGGAAGCGCGACGGCGATTGCCCTGATCTATCCCGAATTGAAGGGCCGGTTGAACGGGCATGCGGTCCGGGTGCCGCTTTTGAACGCATCTCTGACGGATTGCGTGTTCGAAGTCGAACGCCCGACCACGGTGGACGAGGTGAATGCCCTGTTCAAGGCCGCCGCCAACGGGTCATTGCAGGGCATTCTGGGGTTTGAAACCCGGCCTCTGGTGTCTTGCGACTTCACCAATGACCCGCGGTCAGCGATCATTGACGCCCCGTCCACGATGGTCACGGGCGGCACGCAGGTGAAGGTTTTTGCGTGGTATGACAACGAATGGGGCTATGCCTGCCGCCTTGGGGATGTCGCGCGCCTGGTGGCAGGGTCACTGTGACCGGGCCGAACCCCCTGCGGGCATATGCCGCCGTCACGGCGGCCTACTGGGCCTTCATGCTGTCGGACGGCGCACTGCGGATGCTCGTGCTTTTGCATTTCCACACGCTGGGCTTTTCCCCGGTCCAACTTGCGTGGCTGTTTTTGCTGTATGAACTCGCGGGCATCGGCACCAACCTTGCCGCGGGCTGGCTGGCCGCGCGGTTCGGCCTTGCGGCCACGCTCTATGCCGGGCTTGTGCTGCAAATTCTTGCGCTGGT
The DNA here is from genome assembly GCA_030683915.1 of Gemmobacter sp. Classification (GTDB taxonomy): domain Bacteria; phylum Pseudomonadota; class Alphaproteobacteria; order Rhodobacterales; family Rhodobacteraceae; genus Wagnerdoeblera. Next base: position 3,800 of record JAUXPG010000103.1, on the reverse strand, counting down.
GGCGCTCGCGCAGTTGGAGCCCGGCTGGGGCATGACGGCGTCGGTGCTGTTCGTGATGGCGGTGCAAGGGGTCTCCGGGGTGGCAAAAGACCTTGCCAAAATGTCGTCGAAATCGGCGGTCAAGCTGCTGGCCCCGCCGGATGCGGGCGGGTTGTTCCGCTGGGTCGCACGGCTGACGGGATCGAAGAATGCAGTCAAGGGTGTGGGGTTCTTTCTGGGTGCGGCACTGCTGGGGGTGGCGGGTTTTCAGGCGGCGGTGTGGGGGATGGCGTTGGGGCTGGGCGCCATTCTGGGTGCCGTCGCGCTGTTTTTGCCCGCGGGCCTGCCGGGGCGCCTGAAATCGTCCGAGGCGTGGGGTGGCTGGCGGTCGCGCGATGCGCGGGTCAACCGGCTGTCGCTGGCGCGTCTGTTCTTGTTCGGGGCGCGGGATGTGTGGTTTGTCGTCGGCATTCCGGTCTATTTTCAGGCGGTTCTCTCGGACGGAACGGCCGACGGCCCGCGCGAGGCGTTCTTTGTCGTCGGCGGGTTCATGGCGCTGTGGATCATCGGCTATGGCGCTGTGCAAGCCGCCGCGCCGCGCATGCTGGGCGCGCGTGGGCAGGCGCTGGCCGACACCACGCGCAAGGCCATCCTGTGGTCGGGCCTTCTGGTGCCGATTCCCTTTGTGCTGGCCGGGTTAGCCCTTGTGGCGGGCGGCCCGGCGCCGTGGCTGACCGCAACGCTTGTGGCCGGGCTTATGCTGTTTGGGGTCGTCTTTGCGGTGAACTCCTCGGTACATTCCTATCTCATCCTTGCCTTTGGATCGGCAGACAGGATCACGCGGGATGTCGGGTTTTATTACATGGCCAATGCGGCGGGGCGCTTGGTTGGCACCCTGCTGTCGGGTCTGAGCTTTCAGGCGGGCGGGTTGCCGCTTTGCCTTGCCACCGCCGGGGCGTTGGCAGCGGCAAGTTGGCTGGCGGCGCGCAGGTTGCAAGCGGCCTGAGGCCGACCCGACACCGCCCGGCGAAGTGCAATGTCAGGCCGCGAAACGACGGTGCAGGTGGCCGAGATATGGCGCGATATCCAATGCCTTCCCCGTCATGCCGCGCAAAATGTCGTCGCGGCTGCGGCTGCGGCCATGCCGCCAGACGCCGGCGCGCAACGCCTCCAGCAGCGGCGCAAGATTGCCCGCTTCGGCAGCCTGCGTGACCTCTGGCTGATCCCGGCGCAGGTGGTCCATGATCTGCGCGGCCATGATGTTGCCTATGGTGTAGGTCGGAAATGACCCAACATAGCCGGTGGACCAATGGATATCCTGCAAGCACCCGCGCGCGTCATCAGGAACGGTCAGGCCCAGATCGCTGGCGATGGCGGCGTTCCATGCTTCTGGCAGGTCGGCCACGCGCAAGGACCCATCCATCAGCGCCATTTCCAGCCGGACCCGCAGCATGATGTGGAAATCATAGGTCAATTCGTCGGCCTCGACCCGGATGAACCCCGGCGCCACCCGGTTGACCGCCGCGGCGAACTCCTCCGCCGTGACGTCGCGCAGCTGGTCGGGGAAATGCCGCGCCAGCCTGTCGAAATGCTGCGCCCAGAACGCCGGCGCACGCGCGACATGCATCTCGAGCAGCCGCGACTGGCTTTCATGTGCGCCAAAGCTGGTGCCGCCCACCGCATATAGCCCGATCATGTCGGTGGCATGTGCCGTGCGGGTCAGGGCCGGGTCGATGCCCTGTTCGTAAAGCGCATGGCCGACCTCGTGCGCGGTGCCAAAGATCGAGGCGGGCAGATAGGCGCGGTTGAAGCGCGTGGTGATCCGCACATCGGTGCGTGTAAAGCTGATCTCGAACGGATGCACCGCAGCGTCAAGCCGCCCGCGTGCCAGGTCATAGCCCAGCACGGGCGCCAGTTCGGCACAAAAGGCGCGCTGCACGTCCTGCGGATAGTCCCGGAAAAGGAAATCGCTGCGCGGTGCCGGACGCGCCAAAGCGGCCTGGTAGATCGGGCGCAGCCCGTCACGCAGCCGGTCGAACAACGCTGCAAGCGAAGCGGCGGTTTCGCCCGGTTCATAAGTCGGCAACATGGCGTCATAGGGGTGGGCGTCATACCCCAGCGCGTCTGCTTGTTGGCGGGCAAGGTCCACCGTGCGTTCCAGATGCGGGCGGAAGGACGCAAAATCCGATGCGGCGCGCGCCTCGGCCCATGCCGCCTGCGCCACGGTGGCGCTTTCGGCCTGCGCCTGCAACAGCGCGGCGGGAATACGGTCGTGGTGGGCAATCGCGGCGGCCACCGCACGGGCGGCCACGGCATCTGGGTGGGCATCGGGCAGATCTTCCGCCGCGCGCACTGCAACATCGCAGGCGCGCCGCATCTCGGTCGACAGGATCAACTCGCGCGCCAAGCCCTTCAACGTGGCGATCTGCTGACCCCGCGTTGCGGCCCCGCCGGGCGGCATCTGGGTGCGCGAATCCCAGATCAGCAGATTGGCAGCGCACAGGATGTCATTCAGGCGGGCGGTCAGGTGATGCAGGGTCATCGGTCAGGCTCCGGTGCCGCCATCGTGCAGGTGGCAGGCGGCGCTGTGGTTGGGGCGTGGGGTTGCAAGGCGCGGTGCCTCGACCCGGCAGCGCGGCCCGGCAAGCGGGCAACGCGGGTGAAAGGCGCAGCCCGGCGGCGGGTTCAGCGGCGACGGGATTTCCCCTTTGATCGCATGGAAGTTCCGCCGCCCGGCGCCCAGCACCGGCACGCTGTCGAACAGAGCGCGGGTGTAGGGATGTTGCGGCACGTCATAAAGGTCGCCCGCCTTGGCAAGTTCGACGACCCGCCCCAAATACATGATCGCGACGCGGTCCGAGACATGGCGCACCACGCTCAGGTCATGGCTGATGAACAGGGCGGTCAGCCCCAGATCGCGGCGCAGTTCCAAAAACAGGTTCAGGACCTGCGCCTGAATCGACACATCGAGCGACGCCACCGCCTCGTCCAGCACCAGAAGGTCGGGCTGCATGGCCAGCGCGCGGGCAATGGCTATGCGCTGGCGCTGGCCGCCTGAGAACTGGTGCGGCAGGCGCCCGGCATACGAAGGCTCCAGCCCGACGCGGCCGAGCAATGCACGCACCATTGCCCCGGTATCGCCGCCGCCGATGCCGTGATGGCGCGGACCTTCGGCAATTGTTTCCCCGACCTTCATGCGCGGATTGAGGCTGGCGAACGGGTCTTGGTGGATCATCTGCACCCGCGTCGTCAGCTTTTCCACCGCGCCGCCCGCGCCCCGTGCAACCGGCTTGCCCTCCAGCAGCACCGCACCGTCCGATGGCGCGTAGATGCCCGCCACGATCCGCCCGAGGGTGGATTTGCCGCAGCCGGATTCGCCCACGATGCCCAGAACCTCGCCCTTGGCAACCGACAGGGACACGTCGGTCAGCGCATGCACGGTCTGGGTGGCATCGGGCCCGCCCATCGCATGGGCGATGCGTTCGGCCAGATTGGCCCGGCGGGTAAAGCGTTTGGAGACGCCGGTGATGGTCAGCAACTCGGTCATCACGGCCTCAGTGGGTGGTGGCACAGCGCCGTATGGGTGGTGCCGGTGACAGGGGGCGGCGTGGCGCAAACCTCGGTCGCATGGGCGCAGCGGGTGCGGAACGGGCATCCCGCGGGAAGGTTGATCAGGGATGGGGTGGACCCCGGTATTTGCGGCAAGGGCTGACCGGGCACATGGCCCGCCGGCACCGAATCCAGCAAGCCGCGGGTATAGGGATGGCGCGGGCGGGCGATGACATCGGCTGCGGGGCCGCGTTCCACGATCCGGCCCGCAT
>JAUXPG010000063.1 GCA_030683915.1 Gemmobacter sp. | reverse complement strand
GCGGTGGATTCGGCGGCGGGATCGGTCAGCGCGATGGTGGCCGAAAGGGCGCGGGCATAGGGCACCGGCGCACCGGGCGACGCCTTGGGAAAACAGGCGCCGTTGCGGGCATTATAGGTAAAGGCGGTACAGCGCCGGTCGGCCAGACAGGCGCGTTCGCAGGCCTCGAGCGTGGTGTCGAGAATTGTGCGCAGGTCCCCCCCCGGCAGATCGAACCCATCCACCAGAACGGCGCGCCGTTCGGGCAGCAGGCCCTGCGCCCATCCTGCACCGGCCATCACCCAGACCGACATGATGACCCCGATCGCCAACGACCCGATACGCATGCTGAAATCTCCCGAACCGAAGTTGCCCGGATGCTGACAGCCCGCCGCCGACAAGGCAAGCAAAACGCCGGGACGGCACGCTGCGGTTAACCGGGTATTCACCCCGACCGGGTGATGGTGCGTCGGGGCCCGGCAGAAGGGTCGGCAAGGCTGATCAGGTCAATGGACATTGCGGAACGTCTGGCTCGGGAACGGCGCGCACGTCTGGCGGCAGAACGGCTGCTGGAACAGAAAAGCCGCGAACTGCAGGCGGCCAACGAAAAGCTGGCGCTGCACGCGCGGGCGTTGTCGGATCAGGTGGTCGAACAGCGCCATGCCGCCGCCTCGGCCCGCAGTCAGGCCGAGGTGCTGAAAGGGCAGAACTCCCGCTTCCTGACCGATCTGGACCGCGCGCATACTGCCGCCGTCATGGCCGAACGCCGGCTGTGGGACAGCATCAACACCATCCGCGACGGCTTTGCCGTGTTCGACACGCGCGGCAGGATGGTGATGGCCAACAAAGCCTATCTGCAGCCGTTCGAAGCCTTCCCCGAGGTGCGGCCCGGCATTTCCTTTGACGACATCATCGCCCTTTGCGCCCGCGAGGGGCTGATTGTGCGCGGCGCCGAACCTGCGTCGGACTGGGCCGCGCGCATCCGCGCCCGGTGGGAGGCCGACCCTATTCCGCCCGAGGTCGTCCAGTTTCGCGACGGCACATGGGTGCGGTTGGTGGACCGGCGGGCGCGCGATGGCGACATGGTGACGCTTGCGCTCAACATCACCGACCAGATGCGGATCGTCGCCGCGATCGAGACGTTGCAGGACGGGTTCGTGCTGTTCGACAGTCAGGACCGCATCGTGCTGTGCAATGAAAAGTTCCAGAACATCTATCCCGGTCCCGACCAGGTGATCCGCCCCGGCGCCACCTTTGCCGAACTGGTGCGCCACGGGCTTGCAATCGGCGTCTATGCCGATGCCATCGGGCGTGAGGAGGAATGGCTTGCCGAACGGCTGGCGTTGCACCGCAGGCCGGAACTGGATGTTGAACAACGGCTGAGCGACGGGCGCGCGATCCGGGTGCTGGAACGGCGCACTCCGGACGGCGGGCGCGTCGGCCTGCGCATCGACATCACCGACCAGAAGCGCCGCGAAAGCGAGCTGGAGGCCGCGCGCCTTGCCGCCGAGGCGGCGAACCGCGCCAAATCCGCCTTTCTTGCGAATATGAGCCACGAAATCCGCACCCCCATGAACGGAGTAGTCGGCATGGCCGAACTGTTGTGCGACACCCCCCTGACCGAAGACCAGCGCCTGTTCGCCGAGACCATCAAATCGTCGGGCGAGGCGCTGCTGGTCATCATCAACGACATCCTCGACTATTCCAAGATCGAGGCCGAAAAGCTGACGCTGTACCCCGAACCCTTTGACATGGAACGGGTCATCCACGAGGTTGCCATGCTGTTGCAGCCGCGCGCACGGGCGCGCGGCATCGACATCCTGATCGATTTCGACATGTTCCTGCCCACCCGTTTCGTCGGCGATCCGGGCCGGTTGCGGCAGGTGCTGACCAATCTGATGGGAAATGCGGTGAAGTTCACCGAAGCCGGACATGTGCTGGTGCGCGTCGTCGGGATCGAGGCCGAGGATGGCCAGCAGCAACTTCATATCACGGTCGAAGATACGGGCATCGGCATTGCGCCGCAGCACCTTGACCACATCTTCGGCGAGTTCAATCAGGTCGAGGATGCGGCGAACCGCAAGTTCGAAGGCACCGGGCTGGGTCTGGCCATCACCCGTCGCCTGATCGAACGGATGGGCGGCGCGGTCTGGGTGGACAGCGAGCTTGGCAAGGGATCGTGCTTTGGGTTTCGGCTGACCTTGCCGGTGGCCGAAGGCGCGCCGCCGGTGCCGGGCGCGCCGATCACGCTGCGCCGGGTGCTGGTGGTGGACGACCAGTTCATCAACCGCACCATCCTGCAGCGCCAGCTGGAAACCGCCGGGGTCGAAACCGTGATCTGCCGCTCGGGGGCCGAGGCGCTGGACGCGCTGGGCCGCGACGGGACCATCGACGCCGTGCTGACGGATCACGACATGCCCGACATGGATGGTATCCAGCTGGCGCGGGCGATTCGCGCGGCGGGGCATGTGCTGCCCATCGTGCTTTTGTCGTCCAACCCCGCCGCCGCCCGCGACGGGACCGAAGGCTTGTCGGCCATCCTGCAAAAGCCGATCCTCCGGTCCGACCTGTTCCGCCGGCTGGAGGCATTGTCGGTGCCGCCCGCCACCCTGCCCCCACCCGAGGCCGGGGCCGAGCAACTGGCCAGCCGGGCCATGCGGGTGCTGGCCGCCGAGGACAACCGCACCAACCAGCTTGTGTTTCGCAAGATGGTGCGCGACCTCGACATCGAACTGGAATTCGCCGCCAACGGGCGCGAGGCGGTGGAGCTGTGGCGCAGTTTCCGCCCCGACATGATCTTCATGGACATTTCCATGCCTGAAATGGACGGCAAGCAGGCCGCCAGCGCCATCCGCACCGCCGAGGCAGGCAGCGGCCTGCATGTGCCCATCGTGGCGCTGACCGCGCATGCGATGGATGGTGACGAGGCCGGCATCCTTGCCTCGGGCATCGACCGTTACATGACCAAACCGTTGCGAAAATCCGCGATTGTCGGCGCTATTGCCAGCCTGTGCCCCCCCGCCGCCCGCCCGATCGGCGCGGTGCCTGCGGACGATTAGCGATGCTAGACTGCGGCCCCGGTTTCCATCCTCGCCAGAAACGCCGCAGCCTCGGCCAGCACGCGCGTCTTGTGCCCGGCTTCCATCCGATCCCATGTGCGATAGACCGGCGCCATGCGCGGGTTGCCGGCAAAGCGGTCGCGGTGCCGGTCGATGAAATGCCAGTAGAGCAGGTTGAACGGACAGGCGTGCGGGCCACTCTTGTCCTGCACGCGATAGGCGCAGCCGCCGCAGTAATCCGACATCCGCGAGATATAGGCGCCCGAGGCAGCATAGGGCTTCGATGCCACCACCCCGCCATCGGCAAACAGGCTCATGCCAATCGTGTTGGGCGCCTCGACCCATTCGAACGCATCGGCATAGACGGCAAGATACCACGCATGCACCTGCGCCGGGTCCAGCCCGGCCAGCAAGGCGAAATTGCCGGTGACCATCAGCCGCTGGATATGGTGGGCATAGGCCAGATCCTGGGTCTGTCCCACCGTTGCAGCCATGCAGGCCATGTCCGTCGGCCCGCCCCAATAGACCGGGGGCAGTGGCCGATGCGCATCCAGCGCGTTGCGGGCGGCATAGCCCGGCCCTTCGCGCCGCCAGACCCCGCGCACGAATTCGCGCCAGCCAAGGATTTGACGGATGAACCCCTCGACTGCCGCCAAGGGCGCCCGACCTGCCCGCCATTCCGCCTCGGCGCGCTGGCACACCTCGAGCGGCAGCAAGAGCCCGAGGTTCAGCGCAGGCGACAGCAGCGAATGCGACAGGTAGGGGTCGCCTGCCAGCATCGCGTCCTGTTCGTCGCCAAAGCGGGGCAAGGCGTGGCGCGCGAAATGGTCCAGCGCCTGCAACGCCTGCGTCCGCGTCACCGGCCAGCCGAAACGGTCAAGGCTGCCGAAGTGCCCGGCAAAGCGGTCGGCCACAAGGGCCAGAACCTCGGTTGTCACCGGGTCGGGGGCAAA
>JAUXPG010000021.1 GCA_030683915.1 Gemmobacter sp. | reverse complement strand
GCCGTATTTCAAGCCTTATCTCACGTCAGATGCGACCTGGAACATCGGTCCGCAGCGCATCGCGGCGACCACCATTCAGCCAGGCCGGATCTATACCAAGACCTGCGGGGGTGGCGGGACGCTGACGATCGACAGCGGTGTGACCGTCCGCAAGGCCGTGATCATCACCAACTGCCGGGTGGCCTTTGGACAGGGCGCTGCGCTTGAGGATGTGGTCATTCTGACCACCAATACCGACAAGCGCTCGTTCAGCGGCCCCAACGGGGTGCGGCTGGGCGTCAACGACAACTGCGCGCCCGGTGGCGGGGCTCAGCTCGTGTCCTACGGTGGCATGGACTTCGCTTCTGGTCTCGAGGTCTATGGCAGCCAGCTTATCGCGGGGGGAGACATCGCCTTCTCGGCCAGTTCGAGCGGGATCCAGGGCGCTTCCTTCGTCGCTGGTGGCACGATTTCCGGGACCAGCAACATGACGATGGGCTTTTGCAACCGCGGCATGGAGGCGAACCTCCTCTCGGCCTACTTCCAGATGGTGCTGTAACGCCGACGTGGTCGGCCCACGCCGCCGCGCTGAAAACAACAACCCGACGCGCCCCGACGCGGGCGCGTCGGGACATCTGTTTTCACTATCACCCAGCGCATCAGAGCGTTGACCGAGGTCAAGCGGAGTTCCGCGCAGGGGTGGCTTTGGGGGGAAACACCGCGTGCTTGGCATTGATCGGAAGAATCGCCTCGCCTCAGAGTGAAGAGTGAAATTACCGAAACTCACGTCTTTTCGATATGAAGCAATACCTTCGGATGTATTTAACGTTCTTATTTCCAGAACTTTCGTATCGGCTGAGCGAAGAATTCGCGCGGGGAAGCTAAACAATTGCGGAAATCCGTCCGTTCCGAATTGAAATGGGCGATATGACTGCGTAAATTAGCATCAACCCAAGAGAGAAGATGCGTGATGAAACGAAACCGTTCAATCCCCGTCATGCTCGCCGTGGCCTTCACGTCCGCCGCACCCTTCTCTGCACCGCTTCACGCCGAGCCGTTTACCTTCTCGCCCATCGTTCAAAGCAAGGCTGCTGGCCTTCCGAGGGCCGGGGCGGCCGCTTCGGCCGGGCTTGCGACGACCGGCGTTGCGGCAGCGAATGCCAAAAGCCCCCCTGTGCGCGGGACAGACGAGACGCTGCTGAAGTTCAGCCCGTTGCGCTCGGCCAAAGCGGCCCCCAGGACCACGTCGCCGCAGTACCAGACTTGGATGAGCTCCGAGATTGCGGATGCTTGGAACGCTGGTTTCAAAGGCCAAGGCGCAACGATTACCGTCGTTGACGACTTTTCCAGCTCGCGCTTCATCACCGGCAATCTGGGGACCGGGACACAGTCCCTGCGCCACGGCGAATGGACCCGTCTGGAAGCCTCGATGATCGCGCCGTCCGCGGCGATGGCGTCACATGATTTCAATTCAGGCCGGACGGTGGCGTTGGCAAAGAGTGGCCTGAATGTCGTCAACCTCAGCTACGGCATGTTCGCGAAATCTGGTTATACCTCAAACCAGATTTCCTGGTCGGGGCAGGAAACCTCGCTGATCAGTTATGCCACCAACGGATCGGCCGTGGTGTCCAAGGCTGCGGGCAATGACGCGGTGGCAGTGGGCGCCTCCAACAAGGCGGGCAACACCGACTATCTGAACGTCGCTCTGATCGGTACGCAGTCGGCCCTTTTTGTGGGTGCGCTTGATAGAAATGGCACACCCACGCAGAAGGCCAATCTTGCCAGCTATTCCAATTTCGCGGGCGCTGATGTGACTGTCCAACGGCAGTTCCTGACGGTCGGCGTTCGCGGTGACTTGACCAACCTCTATGGCACCTCTTTTGCGGCTCCGATCGTCAGCGGGTACGCTGCGGTGCTCGGCTCCAAATTCACCACGGCCACCCCGACGCAGATCGCGAATCGGCTGCTCGACACGGCGCGGACCGACACGATCAATGGATACACCGCAAGCCTTCATGGTCGGGGCGAAGCGAGCATTGCCCGTGCCATCGCTCCGTCGTCCATCGACTGAAGAACGCTCCCAGTTTGCGCACCCTCTTGACCCGGCGCAGCGGCGCCGGGGTTTTGTCCTGCCGGCCGAGGCTGAGTTTGCTGTGCGCGTCATCGCTTTCCTGATCTATTTAGGACTGTGCGCACCGGTTGCCGCAGAATTCCGGGAACATACGTTCCTCTTGGATGTCCATTCCGGCTCGGCACGCTCGACGCTGGTCCAGCGTATCGCCGAGGGGGGCTATGAACTCTCCGATGGCACGCCCATCAGCTTTTCGGGCTGGTACACGCCCGCCCTGCCGGATATCTCTCTGATTTTCCTGACGGAGATTTCGGAAGGGTTTGGCATAAGCTGGGGCCTGTCGACGGGCGAGCGTGGGAAAAAGTATCGGATCGCGCCAGCACTCCACGTCGGTTTCATCCTTCAGCGCGAGGTTTTTCCGAATGCGGTCCTCTCGCTCAGTGCCACTACCAAACTGGGCGGCCGGCTGAGCGAGCGCACCTGCACCGCCGACTACGGCGTCTTCGGAACCGCGAAGGTTAATTGTCGCCTGGCAGCGAGCGAAATGCGCCCTGCGGACACGCTGTCCTACCTCCTCAACGGGCGCGGGCGCGACGAAAGCCGTGTGGCGCTGCGCTTTTCCTGGCGGTTCTGAACTCTACTGGCGGGAGGGAAAGCAGCGGCACCTTAGCCGCCTCAACCTGAGACGCAGTCAAGCGTAGGGGCGCTCATGCAGCG
>JAUXPG010000432.1 GCA_030683915.1 Gemmobacter sp. | reverse complement strand
CAGGGGCCGGGGCGGGCGCCGGCTCGGGCTGGCTCAGCGCCGCCAGCACATCGGCCACACCCGAGGTCACCTGCGCCAAAGCTTCGGGCGGCGGGGCCAGATCGGGCCGCCGCATCGGGCGGGGCGATGTATCCCGCGCCGTCAGCAGCCGAATCGTCTTGCCCGCCCCACCGGGCGTGGCGGCTGCCGCCTCGGGGGCCTTGCTTGCAACCTCGTCCAGCGCGACCGGCGGCGGCGGGGCCAGCCGCACCGTCGCGGGCGCATTTCCGAACCCGATGTCCAGAATCTCGGTCATCCGCGCATTGCGATGCGCTGTCGAGGTGCCGCCGAACACCGTCGCCACCAGCCGCTTGTTCCCCCGCTCCGCCGAAGCGGTCAGGTTGAACCCGGCGGGGTTGGTATAGCCGGTCTTGATGCCGTCAGCGCCCTTGTATCCCTCCAGGAACCGCCGGTTGGTGTTCGAAACCTTGGCGATTCCCGCATCCTCGGTCAGCCGCGAAAACAGCCCGTAATACTCGGGGAAATCGTAAAACAGCCGCCGCCCCAGCAGCGTCATGTCCCGCGCGGTCGAAAGGTGGCCTTCGGCCGTCAGCCCGTGGGCGTTGCGGAAGGTCGATCGGTGCATCCCCAGCGCCTTGGCCGTGCGGTTCATGCGCTGGGAAAAGGCCGCCTCCGACCCGCTGATATGTTCACCGATCGCGGTCGCCGCATCGTTGGCCGACTTGATCGCCGCAGCCCGGATCAGGTGGCGCAGGCTGATCCGCTGCCCCTTGCGCAGACCCAGACGCGACGGCGGCTCCGACGCGCCCTTGGCGGACACGGTCACCATGTCGTCGAGCGAAACCTCACCGCGTTTCACGGCATCAAAGGCAATGTACAGGGTCAGCATCTTGGTCAGCGATGCCGGGTGCAACCGGGTGTCGGCGTTGTGTTCCCACAGCACCTGCCCTGTGCGCGCATCCATCACGATACCGGCAAATGGTGCCGCCTTTGCCAACAGGGGTGCCAGAAGCAGCATGGCCATGCACAACGCGGAAAGTGCAAGCCTGCGTGCTCCGACGCCCGGGCGCGTTGTCCCTGACCCGATCACGGTTATTGTCCTTGTATCTGCCTCGACCCCGGTCTTTTCGCCGGATGACACGACAAGGCTAACACAAGGCAAACCATCGGAAAACCCCGAAAGATCAAGGCGTTTCGAGAATCTGCTCATCCGCGGCAAGCGCAGGTTTAGTGGCTGGCCGCAGATGCACCACAACACTTGCGCCTTACGCTAAAACGGCGTCGCAGCGCCGCCACGCCGTTGCCGCAATTGTGCCACATTTAGCCTAATTCGGCGACCAGTCCGGCCAGCCCGCCAAGGTCGGTGAGCTCGTGGAATCGCGGGTGCCCGGCGGGCGCCTCGGCCCGCTCGAGTTCCCACACGACCCCGTGCGGCACATAAACGCCCCAGCCCCCGGCGGCAATCGCGGGAAGCACATCGGATTTCATCGAATTGCCGACCATCAGCGCGCGGTCAGGCCCGTTGCCATGCCGCGCAAAGGCGCGGGCATAGGTTTCGGGTGTCTTTTCCGACACGATCTCAACCCCGTGGAACAGATCGCCCAGACCCGATTGCGCCAGTTTGCGCTCCTGATGCAAAAGATCGCCCTTGGTGATCAGCACAAGGGTGTGGCTGGGCGCCAGCGCTTCCACCGCCTCGCGCGCATGGGGCAGCAATTCCAGCGGATGCGCCAGCAACTCGCGCCCGGCGGCCATGATCTCGGCAATCACGCTGGCAGGCACCCGCCCGTCCGTCACCTCGATGGCGGTTTCGATCATCGACAGGGTGAACCCCTTCACCCCATACCCATAATGCCCGATGTTGCGCCGTTCGGCAGCGATCAGCCGGGTTTCCAGATGGTCGCGCTCGGCATGGTCGGCCAGCAGCGTCAGCACCCGGTCCTGCGTCAGGCGAAAGAAGCTTTCGTTGTGCCACAGCGTATCGTCGGCATCGAATCCGATGGTGGTGATGTGCATGGTTCCGCGCCCCGGTTGACGGCCCTGTCTTGACCCAAAGCGGCCTGTCAGGCAAGGCATCGCGGGGTGTGTGGCAAGGGGTGTGGGTCATGGGCGCGTGGCGCGGTGTTCTGGTGGGTTTGGGGTTGGCGGCGGCCTTGGGGGCGACGGCGCGCGCGGCAACGGTCGTGGCCGTCGATCCCGGCTTTGCCCCGGTCGCCTCGGCGCTGGTGCGGGTGTTCGCGGATCAGACGGGGCATGATCTTGTGCTGTCGGTCGCGCCCGCCCCCGCGCTGGAACAGACCCGCGCCGGTGTCCTGCTCGCGCCCGATGCCGAATTGCCCGCGCGGCTGGCCCGGTCGGGGCAGGCGGCGGCGGAAACGCTGATGACCTACGCCACCGACCCCCGCGCCGCCACCCCGCGCGATGCGGTGCTGCTGCAGCCCGGTCTGGCCGATCCGGTGGCGCGCGCCTTTCTGGCCTTTCTGCTCACCCCCGAAGCGTGGGATGTGATCGTGGCGCACGGGTTTGGCGCCCACTGATCGCCGCGCCTCGCGCGCCCAAGTGTTGACGATTCGTAAATTCGTGCCGTCAACCCGTTGATATCGCTTGCACCGCCTTCTGTCCCTCCGAGGGACAGTGCCGCGCCCCTAGCCAGAGGTCCCGGAGTCTGGCATACCTGCGCGGCTGCCCTCTCCCCCCGTCTGCGGAGGTTCCGATGCTGGACGAAGCCGAAGATATCCACCCCCTGTTCCACGGCGCCCCCAAAAGCACCGAGTTCCGCAAGCTGCGCAAGCGGCTGGTCCAGCAGGTGCGCGAGGCGGTGGAAACCTACGGCATGGCCCGGGCCGGCGACCGCTGGCTGGTCTGCCTGTCGGGCGGCAAGGACAGCTATACCCTGCTCGCCGTGCTGACCGAACTGAAATGGCGCGGCCTGTTGCCGGTGGACCTGCTGGCCTGCAATCTCGATCAGGGGCAACCCGGCTTTCCGGCGACTGTCCTGCCCGAGTTTCTCACCCGCATGGGCGTGCCGCACCGCATCGAATATCAGGACACCTATTCGGTGGTCACCTCCAAGATCGCGCCGGGGGGCACCATGTGTTCGCTGTGTTCCCGGCTGCGGCGCGGCAACCTCTATCGGGTCGCACGGGAAGAAGGGTGTTCCACCGTCGTGCTCGGCCACCACCGCGACGATATTCTGGAAAC
>JAUXPG010000260.1 GCA_030683915.1 Gemmobacter sp. | reverse complement strand
CCTGATGCTGGCCGCTGCCGTGCTGGCCGTGCGCAGGCCCGACCCGGAAAAGGTGTCGGCCTATGAATGCGGCTTCAACGCGTTTGACGATGCGCGGATGAAGTTCGACGTGCGCTTCTACCTCGTGTCGATTCTGTTCATCATTTTCGACCTTGAAGTGGCGTTCCTGTTCCCCTGGGCCGTGGCCTTTGGCGACCTGAGCATGACCGCCTTCTGGTCCATGATGGTGTTCCTGGCCGTGCTGACCGTGGGCTTTGCCTATGAATGGAAGAAGGGGGCGCTGGAATGGGAGTGATGGCCGGGGCGAACACCGCAGGGGTGGACCGCGAACATGTCACCGCCGCGCTGAACCGCGAACTCCAGGACAAGGGCTTTCTGCTCACCTCGACCGAGGATGTGATCAACTGGGCGCGCAACGGGTCGCTCATGTGGATGACGTTCGGTCTGGCCTGCTGCGCGGTCGAGATGATCCAGCTGTCGATGCCGCGATATGACCTTGAACGTTTCGGCACCGCGCCGCGCGCCTCGCCGCGCCAGTCTGACCTGATGATCGTCGCAGGCACGCTGACCAACAAGATGGCGCCTGCGCTGCGCAAGGTCTATGACCAGATGCCCGAACCGCGCTATGTCATCTCGATGGGGTCCTGCGCGAATGGCGGCGGCTATTACCACTACAGCTATTCTGTGGTGCGCGGTTGTGACCGTGTGGTGCCGGTGGACATCTATGTGCCCGGATGCCCGCCCACTGCCGAGGCGCTGCTGTATGGCATCCTGCAGTTGCAGCGGAAGATCCGCCGCACCGGCACGCTTGTGCGCTGAGGAGGGATCATGTCGGAAGCCTTGCGGGAACTTGGCGCGCTGATCGAACTGAAGCGTGCGGATGATGTGACGGGATGGTCGGTGACGCATGGCGAACTGACGGTGGAGGTGGTTCCCCAGCGTCTGGTGCCGTTCATGGAGTTCCTTGCAGCGGATCAGAACTGCCTTTTCAGCGTCTTGATCGACATCACCGCCGTTGACTGGCCGGACCGTGTCCGCCGGTTCGACATGGTGTGGCACCTGCTGTCGATGCAGCGCAACCAGCGTATCCGCGTCAAGGCCGCGATCGAGGAGGACCAGATGGTGCCGTCGGTCGTCACGGTCTGGCCCGCCGCGAACTGGTACGAGCGCGAGGTGTTCGACATGTTCGGCATCCTGTTCTCGGGCCACCCCGACCTGCGTCGCCTGCTGACGGACTATGGGTTCCGCGGGCATCCGCTGCGCAAGGATTTCCCGACTACCGGCTACACCGAGGTGCGGTATGACGAGGCGCAAAAGCGCGTTGTCTATGAACCCGTCAGCCTGACGCAGGAATACCGGCAGTTCGATTTCCTCAGCCCATGGGAAGGCGCGCAGTATATCCTTCCGGGCGACGAGAAGGGGGCGAAGTGATGGACGGCACGTTCCAGGACGCCGCGACCGGCGAACAGAAGATCCGCAACTTCAACATCAACTTCGGCCCGCAACACCCTGCCGCGCATGGTGTTTTGCGCCTTGTGCTGGAACTTGACGGTGAAATCGTCGAACGGGCTGACCCGCATGTCGGCCTGTTGCACCGCGGCACCGAAAAGCTGATGGAAAGCCGCACTTACCTGCAGAACCTGCCCTATCTGGACCGGCTGGATTATGTGGCGCCGATGAACCAGGAACACGCGTGGTGTCTGGCGATCGAACGCCTCACCGGCACGCAGGTTCCGCGCCGTGCCAGTCTGATCCGGGTCCTGTTTTCGGAAATCGGTCGCATCCTGAACCACCTGATGAACGTGACCACCGGCGCGATGGACGTGGGCGCGCTGACCCCGCCGCTGTGGGGCTTTACCGCGCGCGAAGAACTGATGGTGTTCTACGAGCGCGCCAGCGGGGCGCGGCTGCATGCCGCCTATTTCCGCCCCGGCGGTGTGCATCAGGACCTGACCGCCGATCTGATCGACGATATCGAGGCTTGGGCCGAGAGATTCCCCAAGCTTCTGGATGATATCGACGGGTTGCTGACGGAAAACCGCATCTTCAAGCAGCGCACCGTGGATATCGCGGTGATCTCGCCGCAGGACGCGCTGGACTGGGGCTTTTCGGGTGTCATGGTGCGCGGGTCGGGCATGGCGTGGGATCTGCGGCGCGCGCAGCCCTACGAATGCTACAACGAATTCGACTTCCAGATCCCTGTGGGCAAGAATGGCGACTGCTTTGACCGCTATCTGCTTCGCATGCAGGAAATGCGGGAATCCACCCGGATCATCCAGCAGTGTCTGGCCAAGCTGCGGGTGGAACAGGGCGACGTGCTGGCGCGCGGCAAGCTGACGCCGCCGAAGCGGGCCGAGATGAAGCGCTCGATGGAGGCGCTCATCCACCACTTCAAGCTCTATACCGAAGGGTTCCACGTTCCGGCGGGCGAGGTTTATGCGGCCGTCGAGGCCCCGAAGGGTGAATTCGGCGTATATCTCGTGGCCGATGGCACGAACAAGCCGTGGCGCGCCAAGCTGCGTGCGCCGGGCTATGCCCACTTGCAGGCGATGGATTTCATGGCGCGCGGGCATCAGTTGGCCGACGTTGCCGCCATCATCGCCACAATGGACATCGTTTTCGGGGAGATCGACCGTTGATATTGCATATCAACACCCCCCATTCCCACGTCGGATGTGCGGGGGGCTTCCCCTCGCGCAATCGCAATCCGGCAGCGTGCTGCCGTGCAGGAGTGAACACATGATCCGTTCCATCCTTCTTGCCGGTGTTCTGGGCCTTGGCGCGACCATCGCGCAGGCGCAGGCCACCCCGGCACAGGTGCAGAAACTGGTCGAGGTGATTGCCGCCAATGGCTGCGTCGTCAACGCCGACAACAACACGAAAATCCTGACCGATGCCGGGCTTCAGGACCAGGATGCCCAGGTGGTGGTGAATGCCTTGCTGGGCTTGGGGCAGGCGGAAATCGTCGATGGCAACCTGAAGCTGAAAACGGCGGGGTGCCAGTAAATGTTGCGCCGGCTTGCCGCCCATCAGCCTGCGGGCTTTGCCTTTACCCCGGCCAATCGGGCCTGGGCCGAGGCGCAGATTACCAAGTATCCGCCCGGTCGGCAGGCCAGCGCGATCATCCCGTTGTTGTGGCGGGCGCAGGAGCAGGAAGGCTGGCTGTCCAAGCCAGCCATCGAACATGTCGCCGACATGCTGGGCATGGCCTATATCCGTGCGCTGGAAGTGGCGACCTTCTACTTCATGTTCCAGCTGCATCCCGTTGGGTCGGTTGCGAATATCCAGATTTGCGGCACCACGTCCTGCATGATCTGCGGTGCCGAGGATCTGGTGGAGATCTGCAAGCGCAAGATCGCGGCCAAAGCGCATACCCTGTCAGCGGACGGCAAGTTCAGCTGGGAAGAGGTGGAATGCCTGGGCGCCTGCGCGAATGCCCCGATGGCGCAGATCGGCAAGGATTATTACGAAGACCTGACGCCCGAGCGGCTGGAATGGCTGCTTGATGAACTGGCGGCCGGCCGGGTGCCGGTGCCGGGCCCGCAGAACGGGCGCTATGCCGCCGAGCCGCTCAGCGGGCTGACCTCGTTGCAGGATTTCGAATCCGGGCGCCAGCAGTACAATGCCAGTGTTCAGGCGGCGGTGGACATTGGCGATACTGTCAAGCGCATCGATGGCACCGAGGTGCCGCTGATCGTGTCTTGGAAACCCAAGGAAAAGCCGCCTGTCGCCCCTGACGTGGCAAAACCGCACCCGGCTGACGTTGGGGTGCCCGCGTCGGTTGGGCAGGCCTTGGCAACCGGCCGGCCCGAGGTGGATGTGCCGAAACCGCCGGGCGTTGCCGTGGCATCGCCGGGGCAGGTGGTGGCGCCCGCGCCTGAAGCCCTGCGCCCGACCGCGCTTGAGGCACCCCGCGGCGGGGTGGTTGATGATCTGAAGGTGATCGAAGGCATAGGCCCGGCGCTGGAAAAGCTGTGCCATGAGCTTGGCATCTTCCACTTCGACCAGATCGCGGGCTGGGGCCCGGCCGAGGTGGCGTGGATGGACGGCAACCTCAAGGGCTTCAAGGGCCGCGTCAGCCGGGACAAATGGGTGGCGCAGGCCAAACTGATCGGTGCGGTGGGCAAGGATGAATTCCTGCGCCGCGCCAAGACGAACGACTACTGAGGCGCGGTGCCGGCGCCCCGACCGACCGCGGCGCAGGCCGCGTTTGCCCGCAGGATGCGGGTGGTGGCGCTGGTGATCGCGGGCACGACGGTGCTTTGGCTGGTGCTGGGCGAGGTCGGGCGGCAATACGGATGGGCGGGGCGGTTCGCCTTTCTGATCGATCTGGCGGCCCTGGCCGCCTATGTCTGGGCGCTGTTGAACGCCTGGCAACTCTGGCGCAAACGCCGGGACACATGAGGGTAAGCGGATGCTGAAGGACCAGGACCGGATCTTTACCAACCTCTACGGGATGCACGAGCGCAGCCTGGCGGGGGCCCGCAAGCGTGGGCACTGGGACGGCACCGCAGAAATCATCCAGCGGGGCCGGGACAAGATCGTGGAGCAGGTCAAGGCAAGCGGCCTGCGCGGGCGTGGTGGTGCGGGCTTTCCGACCGGTCTGAAATGGTCGTTCATGCCCAAGCAGTCGGACGGTCGCCCAAGCTATCTGGTCATCAACGCTGACGAATCCGAACCCGGCACCTGCAAGGACCGGGAAATCATGCGGCACGATCCGCATACCCTGATCGAAGGCGCGCTGATCGCCGCATTCGCGATGGGGGCGCACACCTGCTACATCTACCTGCGCGGCGAATACATCCGCGAGCGTGAGGCGCTGCAGGCGGCCGTGGACGAATGCTATGATGCGGGCCTTTTGGGGCGCAACGCGGCCGGGTCGGGCTGGGATTTTGACCTTTATCTGCATCACGGCGCAGGGGCCTATATTTGCGGCGAAGAAACCGCCTTGCTGGAATCGCTGGAAGGCAAGAAGGGCATGCCGCGGATGAAGCCGCCGTTCCCGGCGGGATCGGGCCTTTATGGCTGCCCGACCACGGTGAATAACGTGGAATCCATTGCGGTTGTTCCCACCATCCTGCGGCGCGGTCCGGAATGGTTTGCAGGCTTTGGCCGGCCGAACAACGCCGGGACCAAACTGTTCGCCATATCGGGCCACGTGAACCACCCGTGTGTCGTTGAAGAGGCGATGTCGATCCCGCTGAAGGACCTGCTGGAACGTCACTGCGGCGGCGTGCGCGGCGGGTGGAAGAACCTCAAGGCCGTGATCCCCGGCGGGTCGTCGGTGCAGATGCTGCGCGCCGAGGAATGCGACGATGCGATCATGGATTTCGACTGGCTGCGCGAACGCAAGTCCGGACTTGGCACGGCGGCGGTGATCGTGATGGACCAGTCCACCGACATCATCAAGGCGATCTGGCGGTTGTCGAAGTTTTACAAGCACGAAAGCTGTGGCCAGTGCACCCCCTGCCGCGAAGGCACCGGCTGGATGATGCGGGTGATGGAGCGTCTTGTGCGCGGCGAGGCCGAGATCGAGGAAATCGACATGCTGTTGTCGGTGACCAAACAGGTCGAAGGCCACACCATCTGTGCGCTGGGGGATGCGGCGGCCTGGCCGATCCAGGGTCTGATCCGCCAGTTCCGTGATGAGATCGAAGACCGCATCAAGGCACGCAAGACCGGGCGTTCCGGCGCGATGGCGGCGGAGTAGGCAGCATGCGCGCAGTCGTCACCCTGATGGTGGTCGGATCGGTGCTGGCGGGCTGTGCTGTGCCGGACCGGCTGAACCCCTTTGGCCGCAGGACGGCGGCTGAAGCGTCTTTGCCCTTCCGTGCGGCGCTGCGCGCCGACCGCGACGGCACGCTTCTGGTGACGGTGAAGGCGCCGGGCGCCACCGTGGACGCCGTGCGGGAAAGCGTGCGCCTGCCGGTAACGCGGCACTGTCTGCTCAACCGCGGCAGTTCCGATGCCGATTGGGTGATCGACCCGGCGTCCGGCGACTGGGCCTATACGGTTGACGCGCAGGGCACGCTGAACTTTCAGGCGCGGTGTCGGGCATGACGACAAGACAAGGGCACCCGCAAGGGGCCGGGATGAAAGAGGCGCGAGCATGAGCACGCTGAAGAAGATCATCATCGACGGCATCGAGGTCGAGGTCGACGCGGCCATGACGCTGATCCAGGCGGCCGAGGTGGCGGGCGTGGAAATCCCGCGCTTTTGCTACCACGAGCGGTTGACCATCGCGGGCAACTGCCGGATGTGCCTTGTCGAAGTGGTCGGTGGTCCGCCAAAGCCCGCCGCATCCTGTGCGATGCAGGTGCGTGATCTGCGGCCTGGCCCCAATGGCGAACCGCCGGTGGTCAAGACAAACTCGCCGATGGTCAAGCGCGCCCGTGAGGGTGTGATGGAATTCCTGCTGATCAACCACCCGCTGGATTGCCCGATCTGCGATCAGGGCGGCGAATGTGACCTGCAGGATCAGGCCATGGCCTATGGCGTGGATTTCAGCCGCTACCGCGAGCCGAAGCGCGCGTCCGAGGACCTGAACCTTGGCCCGCTGGTGGCCACCACGATGACGCGCTGCATTTCCTGCACGCGCTGCGTGCGCTTTACCACCGAGGTCGCCGGGATCACCCAGATGGGGCAGACCGGGCGCGGTGAGGACAGCGAAATCACGAGCTATCTGAACCAGACGTTGGACAGCAACCTGCAGGGCAACATCATCGACCTGTGCCCGGTGGGCGCGCTGACCTCGAAGCCCTATGCGTTCACCGCCCGCCCGTGGGAATTGTCCAAGACCGAATCCATCGACGTGATGGATGCGCTTGGCAGCAACATCCGGGTGGATACGAAGGGCCGCGAAGTGATGCGGATCTTGCCGCGCAACCACGACGGCGTGAACGAGGAATGGATTTCCGACAAGACCCGGTTCGTCTGGGACGGCTTGCGCCGCCAGCGGCTGGACACGCCATACATCCGCGAGGGCGGGCGTCTGCGCAAGGCGACCTGGCCCGAAGCGCTGGCGGCGGTGGCGGCTGCGGTCAAAGGGCGCAAGGTTGCCGGCATCGTGGGTGATCTGGCCCCGGTGGAGGCGTCCTTCAGCCTCGTGCGCTTGGTCGAAGGTCTGGGCGGCAAGGTGGAATGCCGGACAGATGGTGCCAAGCTGCCCGAAGGCAACAGGTCTGCCTATGTCGGAACGGCGACCATCGCGGATATCGACAGCGCGCGGCGCATCCTGTTGATCGGGACCAACCCGCGCACCGAGGCGCCCGTGCTGAACGCCCGCTTGCGCAAGGCATGGGCACAAGGCGCCGACATCGCGCTGGTCGGTCCCAAGGTGGACCTGACCTTTGATTACCACCATTTCGGCACCGGGCGTGACGCGCTGACCGCGCTGCTGTCGCAGGACCTGACCAATACGGCGGGCACGCCGGGTCTGGTGATCGTGGGGATGGGCGCGCTGACCGAGGCGGATGGCGAGGCGGTGCTGAGCCAGGCGATGAAGATCGCCGAACTGGGGGACAGCAAGCTGCTGGTGCTGCACACGGCGGCGGCGCGCGTGGGTGCCATGGATGTGGGCGCCGTTACACCGGGTGGGCTGGCTGCGGCCGTCGACGGGGCCGACGTGGTCTGGAACCTTGGCGCCGACGAGGTGGATATCGCCCCCGGCCCCTTGGTGATCTACCAGGGCAGCCACGGTGACCGGGGCGCGCACCGTGCCGACATCATTCTGCCCGCCGCCTGCTACACCGAGGAAAACGGCCTGTTCGTCAACACCGAAGGGCGCCCGCAACTGGCGGTGCGCGCCGGGTTCCCGCCGGGCGAGGCCAAGGAAAATTGGGCGATCCTGCGCGCAGCATCGGCGGAACTGGGCGCAACACTGCCGTGGGACGATCTGGCGGGCCTGCGCCGCGCCTTGGTGGCGGCGCATCCGCACCTTGGCCGCATCGACCGGGTGCCGGTCAACGACTGGACGCCTGTGCCGCTGCGCGCCCCCGCCCATGCCGATTTCCGCCTTGCGGTCCGTGACTTCTGGCTGACCAACCCGATCGCGCGCGCCTCGCCGCTGATGGCGGAGCTGTCGGCCAACGCGGCGGCCCGCGCGGCATCGCCGCTTGCGGCGGAGTGACCCGGATGGGCAAGGCAACGCTTCCCCTCGCGCTGGCCCTGACCGGGCTGGCCGCCTGCGCTGACAGCGCGCAGGTGGGGCAGCATGCCTTGCCGCCCGCGTGGCTCGGGATCGAGACCCGGTTGCTTGATGGCGATCTGGTAGCGTTCCGCGTGGCGATGCGCCATGCGACCAGCCGTCGGCTGGTCGAGGATTATGCGGCCTGTGCGGCCGCGCAATATGCGCTGATCCGGGGCTATGCCTTTGCGCGCCATGTGCGCACGAACGTGGTTCAGGACGGCTCTGTCGCCAAGGCGGATGCGGTATACACCATATCGCCGGCGCTGCCGAAAGGAGTGGCCACCATTGACGCGGAAATCACCGTGCGCGACTGCGGCGCACGGGGTATCCCGACAGTGTGAAGGCCCGGACAAGGAACGTGGGGACGTGAGGAAACATGGCTGAGTTTTTCCAGACCGGCGCGGGAATCGCGGTCATCATCGCGGCGCAAAGCCTGCTGATCATCGGCTTCGTGATGCTCAGCCTGATCTTCCTTGTCTATGGCGACCGGAAAATCTGGGCCGCCGTGCAGTTGCGGCGCGGGCCGAACGTGGTCGGCCCGTGGGGCCTGCTGCAGACCTTCGCGGACGCGCTGAAGTTCATCCTGAAGGAAATCGTGGTGCCTGCGGGCGCCGACCGCCCGGTGTTCTTCCTGGCACCGCTGCTGTCTTTCGTGCTGGCGGTCCTGGCATGGGCCGTGGTGCCGATGAATGCGGGTTGGGTGCTGGCCGATGTCAACGTGGCCATCCTGTTCGTGTTCGCCGTCTCCTCGCTTGAGGTCTATGGCGTCATCATGGGGGGCTGGGCGTCGAACTCCAAATACCCGTTCCTCGGGGGCCTGCGGTCGGCGGCGCAGATGATCTCATACGAGGTGTCACTGGGCCTGATCATCATCGGCATCATCATCTCCACCGGATCGATGAACCTGACCGCGATTGTCGAGGCTCAGCGCGGTGACTACGGATTGTTCAATTGGTACTGGCTGCCGCACCTGCCGATGGTGGTGCTGTTCTTCATCTCGGCCCTGGCCGAAACCAACCGCCCGCCGTTCGACCTGCCGGAAGCGGAATCCGAACTGGTGGCGGGGTTCATGGTGGAGTATTCCTCTACGCCCTACCTGCTGTTCATGGCGGGGGAATACATTGCCATCTGGCTGATGTGCGCGCTGTTGTCGCTTCTGTTCTTCGGCGGCTGGCTGTCGCCTATTCCGGGGTTGCCTGACGGGTTCCTGTGGATGTTCGCCAAGATGGTGTTCTTCTTCTTCATGTTCGCCATGGTGAAGGCCATCGTGCCGCGCTACCGCTACGACCAACTGATGCGGATCGGCTGGAAGGTGTTCCTGCCGCTGTCGTTGGGCTGGGTGGTGATCGTGGCATTCCTTGCGAAATTCGAAGTGCTGGGCGGGGCCTGGGCACGCTGGGCTGTGGGAGGCTGAGATGGGCATCGATATCAACCGCGCCGTCAAGTATTTCTTCATGGTGGATTTCATCAAGGGCTTCGGCCTTGGGATGAAATACTTCCTTGCACCCAAGGAAACCCTGAACTATCCGCACGAAAAGGGGCCGCTGTCGCCCCGCTTTCGCGGCGAACACGCGCTGCGCCGCTATCCGAACGGCGAGGAACGCTGCATCGCGTGCAAACTGTGCGAGGCGATCTGCCCCGCGCAGGCCATCACCATCGACGCCGAGCCGCGGGACGACGGCAGCCGCCGCACCACGCGCTATGACATCGACATGACGAAGTGCATCTACTGCGGTTTCTGTCAGGAAGCCTGCCCGGTGGATGCCATCGTCGAAGGCCCGAACTTCGAATTTGCGACCGAGACGCGGGAAGAATTGTTCTACAACAAGGAAAAACTGCTCGAGAACGGCGATCGGTGGGAAGCGCAGATCGCCCGCAACCTCGAACTGGACGCGCCCTACAGATGACCCATCAGTGCGCCATCACCTGCCCGTCGCCGCTGGCCTTGGCCAGGCTCGGGACGTTGGCGTGGTGGCTTGCCGACGTGCAGGCGGGCTGCAGCAAGATGGGCGCGCATGTGGCGATGGCTTCGGGCAGGTGCGGCGGGGTGCGGATGGGCGCAGGACTGGGGGATTGGGCATGAGCGAAGCGTGGCAGAAGATGATGCAGACCATGCTGGAACAATCCCAGCAGATGATGCGCACGATGAACCCTGCGATGGAGACCTTTTCGGTCAAGGGGTTTGAAAATCTCATTCCCACCATGTCCAAGGACTATATGGAAATGGTGTTCGGCCGCACCTTCAACCGCGACGGGCTGGATGCCAAGACCCGGATGCTGGTGACGTTGGCGGCGTTGACCGTGCTCGGGGCGCAGGCCGAACCGCAGCTGCGCCTGACGGTGCGGCATGCGCTGGAGGCCGGGGCGACGCAGCGCGAAATCGCAGAAGTTATCTATCAGATGAGCCTGTTCGGCGGACTGCCCGCCATGCAAAAGGCGCTGGACATCGCCCAAGGCGTGTTCGCCGAAACCGGGGAGAGCAAGGAATGACCATTGCCGACGTGGCTTTTTATGGCTTTGCCATCGTGACGCTGGTGGCCGGGTTTCTGGTCACCGTCGCGCGCAACCCGGTGCATTCGGTGCTGTGGCTGATCCTCGCCTTCTTTTCGTCGGCGGGTTTGTTCGTCCTGCTGGGCGCCGAGTTCGTCGCGATGCTGCTGGTGATCGTGTATGTCGGTGCGGTTGCGGTGCTGTTCCTGTTCGTCGTGATGATGCTGGATGTGGACTTTGCCGCGCTCAAGGGCGAGATGGCCCGTGCCATGCCGCTCGCCCTGCTGGTGGGTGTGGTGCTGATCATGCAGTTCGCTCTGGCCTATGGCGCCTGGGTGCAGGCCGACGGTGCGCTTGGCTTGCGGCAGGCGGTGGCACCGGATGCGGCGCAGGTGGAAAACACCAAGGCGCTGGGATTGTTGATGTATGACAAATACTTCCTGCCGTTCCAGTTGTCGGGAATGATCCTGCTGGTCGCCATGATCGGCGCCATTGCCCTGACGCTGCGCCACCGCTCGGGCATAAAGCGGCAGGACGTGCTGCAACAGATGTGGCGCGATCCGGCCAAGACGATGGAACTGCGTGACGTGAAGCCCGGCCAGGGGCTGTAATCCGGGGCATCCTCCGGGGAACCGAACGACAACGGGTGGCAAAGACCGCCCACGAGGGAACGAACGATGGTGGGACTGGAACATTACCTGACGGTGGCGGCGGCGCTGTTCGTCATCGGGATCTTCGGCATCTTCCTCAATCGGAAGAACGTGATCGTCATTCTGATGTCGGTCGAGCTGATGCTCTTGTCGGTCAACATCAACATGGTCGCGTTTTCCAGTTTCCTGGGCGATCTGGTGGGGCAGGTCTTTACCATGTTTGTCCTGACCGTGGCGGCGGCCGAAGCGGCGATCGGGTTGGCCATTCTGGTTTGCTTCTTCCGCAACCGGGGCACCATCGACGTCGAAGACGTCAACGTGATGAAGGGCTGAGCCGATGGAAACCATCATCCTGTTCGCGCCGCTGGTCGGCGCGCTGATCTGCGGCTTTGGCTGGCGGTTCATCGGGGAAAAGCCGGGTCAGGTGTTGACCACGGGGCTTGTGTTCCTTGCGGCGCTGCTGTCTTGGGTGCTGTTCCTGGGCTTTGACGGGGAAACCCGCCAGATCACGCTTCTGCGCTGGATTTCGTCGGGGTCGCTGGAAACCGAATGGGCGATCCGGAT
Source organism: Gemmobacter sp. (assembly GCA_030683915.1). Taxonomy (GTDB): domain Bacteria; phylum Pseudomonadota; class Alphaproteobacteria; order Rhodobacterales; family Rhodobacteraceae; genus Wagnerdoeblera. The sequence goes on along the minus strand of JAUXPG010000260.1, from coordinate 2,351 downwards.
GGACCGCATGACCGCCATCATGCTGGTGGTGGTGAACTCGGTCTCGGCCTTGGTCCACCTCTATTCCTTCGGGTACATGGCGCATGACGACAACTGGGGCCATCACGAACATTATCGCGCCCGGTTCTTTGCTTACCTGTCGTTCTTCACCTTCGCCATGCTGATGCTGGTGACGTCGGACAACCTTGTTCAGATGTTCTTTGGCTGGGAAGGCGTGGGCGTTGCGTCCTATCTCCTGATCGGGTTCTACTACAAGAAAGCGTCGGCCAACGCCGCGGCGATCAAGGCTTTCGTCGTCAACCGTGTCGGCGACTTTGGCTTCGCCTTGGGCATCTTCGCGCTGTATTACCTGACGGACTCGGTGCGGTTTGACGACATCTTCGCCGCCGCCCCGCAACTTGCGCAAACCCAACTGCATTTCCTGTGGACGGACTGGAACGCCGCGAACCTGATCGGGGTCTTGCTGTTCATCGGCGCGATGGGGAAGTCGGCGCAGTTGTTCCTGCACACCTGGCTGCCTGACGCGATGGAGGGCCCGACGCCGGTGTCCGCGCTGATCCACGCGGCAACCATGGTGACGGCCGGGGTGTTCCTTGTCTCGCGCATGTCGCCTTTGTTCGAATACGCCCCTGAAGCCAAGATGATGATCGTCTATATCGGCGGCTTCACCGCCTTCTTCGCGGCAACCGTTGGGTTGGTGCAGAACGACATCAAGCGCGTCATTGCCTATTCGACCTGTTCGCAGCTTGGCTTCATGTTCGTCGCGGCCGGTGTGGGTGTCTATTCGGTGGCGATGTTCCACCTATTCACCCATGCGTTCTTCAAGGCGATGTTGTTCCTTGGCGCGGGTTCGGTGATCCATGCCACGCACCATGAACAGGACATGCGCAATTACGGCGGCCTGCGTAAGAAAATTCCCCTGACCTTCGCGGCAATGATGATCGGCACGCTGGCCATCACCGGCGTGGGTATCCCGCTGACGCATATCGGTTTTGCCGGGTTCATCTCGAAAGATGCCGTGATCGAGAGCGCCTATGCCGGCGGCCCGACCATCATCTTCTGGATGCTGGTGGTCGGCGCAGCCATGACGAGCTTTTACAGCTGGCGCCTCATGTTCATGACCTTTTACGGCGAGTCCCGCGCGCATGGGCACGGGCATGGACACGGCCACGGTCATGGCCATGATGACCACGCCCACGAACCTCATGAAAGCCCGAAGATCATGCTGATCCCGCTGGGCGTGCTTGCCTTGGGCGCGGTGTTCTCGGGGATGGTGTGGTACAACAGCTTCTTCGGGTCCGACGAAAGCGTGCGTGCGTGGTTTGGCATGCCTGTGGCCGAGGCGCATGGCGCCGCCACGACGGCAGCCGCATCGCACGGGGCTGCGCCCGCCGCCGCAGGCCACGATGGCGCGGTGGTGCCGGGGCAGGGGGCGCTGTTCTTCCACCCAGACAACCATGTGCTGCACGCTGCGCACGAGGTGCCGAAGTGGGTGAAGGTGTCGCCGTTCATCGCGATGTTGCTGGGCTTTGGCCTTGCGTACCAGATGTACATCCGCCGCCCCGACTGGCCCGCGAAACTGGCCGCCGAACACCGCCCGCTTTACGAGTTTTTGCTCAACAAGTGGTATTTCGACGAAATCTACGACGCGATCTTTGTGCGTCCGGCCAAGTGGCTGGGGGCGTTCTTTTGGAAGCGGGGCGATGGCAACGTGATCGACGGGTCGATCAACGGCATCGCCATGGGGATCGTGCCTTGGCTTACGCGGCTCGCGGGGCGGGCGCAGTCGGGCTATGTGTTCCACTACGCCTTTGCCATGGTGCTGGGCATCGTGGTGCTGGTCACCTGGATGACGCTGGCGGCCGGACACTGAGGGCGGAAACATGGACAACCTGATCTCGATCATCACTTTCGCCCCGGCGGTCGGCGCCTTGGTCCTTGCCGCGTTCCTGCGCGGCGACGACGCGGCGGCACAGCGCAACGCGAAATGGGCAGCGCTGATGACCACGGCCGTGACCTTCGTCCTGTCGTTGTTCCTTCTGTCCGGGTTTGATCCGGCGGATACCGGGTTCCAGTTCGTGGAACAGCGCACCTGGATCATGGGGCTTACCTACAAGGTCGGGGTGGACGGCATCTCCATCCTGTTCGTCGCCCTGACCACCTTCCTGATGCCGCTGACCATCGCCGCCTGCTGGGATGTTAGGACGCGTGTCAAGGAATACATGATCGCGTTCCTGCTGCTGGAAACGCTCATGATCGGCGTGTTCGTGGCGCTGGACCTCGTGCTGTTCTACCTGTTCTTCGAAGCAGGGCTGATCCCGATGTTCCTTATCATCGGCATATGGGGCGGC
>JAUXPG010000210.1 GCA_030683915.1 Gemmobacter sp. | reverse complement strand
AGAGCGAAGAAGCAACCCGTGCGCCCCTTCGCGCCGATCCAAATATCCCCGCCGGAGGCTCTGCGCCGCGCAGCGGCGCCCGGCCCAAGGGGAGCAGCCGGGCGGCACGCCCGGCGCCCGACGCGCGGGAGCCCCCCTTGGCGTTGCGGGCCGGAGTCCAAGCGGCTATCACGGGGCCGCGCCGCCGGGGGACCGCAGATGCCGCTTGCCGACCGCCTTGCCCTTGCCCTGACCGCGCTTCTGGCCGTGGCATTTCCCGTCGCGTGGTTCGCGCCTTTGATGACGGTCAAGGTGCGGCTGGTTTTCTGGGCCTCGGGCACCGAGGTCACGCTGATCTCGACCCTGCAGGCGCTTTGGACGGATGATGCCGTGCTGGCGCTGGTGCTGAGTTTCCTGACGCTGGTCGCGCCGATGCTCAAGCTGCTCGGCACCGCGCTGATCCTGCTGGGCCTTCTGTCGCGGCGGGTCGAGGGCGTGCTGTGGTTGCTCGGCCGGCTCGCGATGGCGGATGTGTTCCTGATCGTGGTCTATATGGCGCTGTTCAAGGGGCTGGACGGCGGCACTCTCCGTCCGGGCTGGGGCCTTTGGGCCTATACCGGGGCGGTGCTTGGCTCACTGGTGCTGTCCTTGTGGCTGGCCACGCGCGATGCGGGCTGGACGGGGCCGCGCGGGCACGGCACAAGGAGCGCATGAGCAAAGCGGCGTCTTCCTTCGCTTGCACCGCCTGCGGTGTCAGCTATCGCAAATGGGCCGGCCGGTGCGAGGCATGCGGCGCGTGGAATTCGATCCACGAGGAGGCGCCGTTGTCGCAAGGGCCCGGCGCCAAGGCGCTGACCACCCGCGGCAAGACCGTGCCGCTGACGGATCTGGCCACCGAGGAGCCGCCGCCGCCGCGCATTTCCAGCGGGATCGGGGAATTTGACCGGGTGCTGGGCGGCGGGCTGGTTCCGGCCTCGGCCATCCTTGTGGGCGGCGACCCCGGCATCGGCAAGTCCACCCTTTTGTTGCAGGCCGCCGCCAGTTTTGCACGCGGCGGGGCCAAGGTCGCCTATATCTCGGGCGAGGAGGCGGCGGCGCAAGTGCGCTTGCGCGCGCAGCGTCTGGGGCTGACCGATGCGCCCGTGCGTCTGGGCACGGAGACCAGCCTGCGCGACATCCTGACCACGCTTGATGCCGAGCGCCCCGATCTGGCGGTGATCGATTCGATCCAGACCATGTGGCTGGATACGGTCGAGGCAGCGCCGGGATCGGTCAGTCAGGTACGTGCGGCCGCGCATGAGCTTGTGACCTTTGCCAAGCGGCGGGGCGTCGCGATCGTGCTGGTTGGGCATGTCACCAAGGAAGGCACCATCGCCGGGCCGCGCGTGGTGGAGCATATGGTGGACACGGTGCTTTACTTCGAAGGCGAGCGGGGCCACCAGTTCCGCATCCTGCGCAGCGTCAAGAACCGCTTTGGTCCCGCCGACGAGATCGGCGTCTTCGAGATGACCGGCACCGGCCTTGCCGAGGTGGCGAACCCTTCGGCGCTGTTCTTGTCGGCGCGCGATGCGCCGGCACCGGGGTCGGTGGTGTTTGCAGGCATCGAAGGCACCCGCCCGGTCCTGACCGAGATTCAGGCGCTGGTCGCGCCCGCCCCGCCCGGATCGCCCCGGCGCACCGTTGTGGGGCTGGATGGCGGTCGGCTTTCCACGATACTTGCCGTCCTGGATGCGCGCTGCGGCATCCCCTTCACCGGGCTTGATGTGTTCCTGAATGTCGCGGGGGGACTGCGCGTCAACGAACCTGCCGCCGATCTGGCGGTTGCCGCCGCGCTGCTGTCAGCGCGCGAGGATGTGGCGATTCCACCCGATACCGTATTTTTCGGCGAGATATCCCTGTCGGGGGCGCTGCGCCCTGTCAGCCAGACGGAAAACCGGTTGAAAGAGGCGCAGAAACTTGGTTTCTCACAGGCGGTTGTTCCGGCCCGGTCGCGGCTTGGCTCTGTTCCCGGGCTGAAGGTGCGCGAGATGGCCGACCTGACGGCTGTTGTTGGCGAGATGTTCGGCGCCGGGTGACCGGGTCTGGGGGCGATGTCCCCGAAGGAGTAGGCGGATGGAAGGTTTCACCCTGATCGATGCGGTTGTGGCCGTTGTGATCGTGCTGTCGGCCATTCTGGCCTATTCGCGCGGGTTGACGCGCGAGTTGCTGGCGATTGCCGGGTGGGTCGGCGCGGCGGTGCTGGCGTTCCTGTTTGCCGCACAGGCCGAACCGCTGATCAAGGAATTGCCGGTGGTGGGGGACATTCTGCGCGACAGTTGCGAATTGTCGCGCATCGCGGCCTTTGCCGCCGTGTTCGCCGTCGGGCTGATCATCATGGCGCTGTTCACGCCGCTGTTTTCCTCGATGGTTCAGCGTTCGGTGCTGGGCGGTGTGGATCAGGGATTCGGGTTCCTGTTCGGGGTGCTGCGCGGCGTGATCCTCGTGGCGGTGGCTTTCGTGGTCTATGACCGCGCGGTGACCGCCAACACCGTGCCGATGGTGGACAATTCGCGCTCGGCGCAGGTGTTCGCCTCGGTCCGCAGCTCGCTGGAAAGCCAGATCCCGACCGATGCGCCGGGCTGGATCGTGCGCCAGTACGAGGGCCTCGTCGGCGATTGCAGCGGGCCCTCCACCCCGGTCGCGCCTGCGACCCCGGCTCCGTCGGGCGGCTGATGCCGCAGCGCGGCGCCATCGCCCCGTGACAGCCGGGTGACAAGCGGATAAGGAAGGCGCCAACCGACGCGCGGATTCGAGGCCCCCATGACCCTGCTTCCAGGCACCCCCTTCGATTGCCACCCCGACGGGGACAAGCTGAAGGAAGAATGTGGCATCTTCGGCGTGACCGGCGTGGTGGATGCTTCGACCTTCGTCGCCCTTGGCCTGCACGCGCTCCAGCATCGCGGGCAAGAGGCGGGCGGCATCGTCTGCCACGATCCGGTGCAGGGTTTCAACTCGGCCCGCCGCTTTGGCTATGTGCGCGACAACTTCACGCGCTCGGATGTGATGGCCACCCTGCCCGGCCCCATCGCCATCGGGCATGTGCGCTATTCCACCGCCGGGTCCAAGGGCGCCACCGCCATCCGCGACGTGCAGCCGTTCTTTGGCGAATTCGCGGTCGGCGGCTGCGCCATCGCGCACAACGGCAACCTGACCAACGCCGCCGCGCTGCGGCAGGAACTGATCGCGCATGGCTCGATCTTCCAGTCTTCGTCGGATTCGGAATGCATCATCCACCTGATGGCGCGGTCGTATCAGAAAACCATCGCCGAACGGCTGAAAGACGCGCTGCGCCGCGTCGAAGGCGCCTTCTCGGTCATCGCGATGACGCGGACCAAACTGATCGGCGTGCGCGACCCGCTGGGCGTGCGCCCGCTGGTGCTGGGCCGTCTGGGCGACGGCTGGGCGCTGAGTTCGGAAACCTGCGGGCTCGACATTGTCGGCGCCGATTTCCTGCGCGAGATCGAGCCGGGCGAAATGGTTGTCATCGAGGATGGCGTGGTCCACAGCCACCGTCCCTTTGCCCCGTCGAAATCGCGGTTCTGCATCTTCGAGCATGTGTATTTCTCGCGCCCCGACAGCATCATCGGCGGGCGCTCGGTTTATGAGACGCGGCGCCAGATCGGCGTGGAACTGGCGATCGAGGCTCCGGTCGAGGCTGATCTGGTCTGCCCGGTCCCCGATTCCGGCACCCCGGCGGCCATCGGATTCTCGCACCAAAGCGGCATTCCCTTTGGCATGGGCATCATCCGCAACCAGTATGTCGGGCGCACCTTCATCGAACCCACCGAACAGATCCGCAACATGGGCGTGCGGCTGAAGCTCAACGTCAACCGCAGCCTCGTCAAGGGCAAGCGCGTCGTGCTGGTGGACGATTCGGTAGTGCGCGGCACCACCAGCCGCAAGATCAAGGACATGATCCTCGAGGCGGGCGCGGCCGAGGTGCATTTCCGCATCGCCTCGCCCCCCACCGCTTGGCCCTGCTTCTACGGCGTCGACACCCCCGAACGCGGCAAGCTGCTGGCGGCCAACATGACCGAAGACCAGATGCGCGACTGGATCGGCGTTGACAGCTTGCGCTTTGTCTCGCTCGACGGGCTGTACCGCGCGGCAGGCGAGGCGGCGGGCCGCGACGCCGCCAGCCCGCAGTATTGCGACGCCTGTTTCTCTGGCGACTATCCGGTGGTGCCATCCGACAAGATCGCCGAAGGCTTCGTGATGAAGGCCGCCGAATGATCCGCGCGCGCGCCTGACCGCGGCGGCGGTCGCGGGCTATGTCGCCGCGCCCCCCCGGCCATGCCGCCGCGCTGAC
>JAUXPG010000206.1 GCA_030683915.1 Gemmobacter sp. | reverse complement strand
TATTCGACAAAGATCGTGGCACGGTGCAGGATGCCGGGGGCAAGTTCGGTCTTGCCCGGACAATCCCCGCCGATGGCGTTGAGGTGCACACCCGCCCCGACCATGTTGTCGGTCAGGATGGTGGCGTGCGCCTTGTCGGCGGTGCAGGTGGTGATGATGTCGGCGCCCATGATGGCCGCCTCGGCACTGGTGCAGGGCACCACGGTCAGGCCGGACCCGGCCAGATTGGCCGCACATTTTGCGATGGCCGCAGGGTCAATGTCCCACAGGCGCACGGTGTCGATGCCGCAGACCGCCTTGAAGGCGTGGGCCTGAAATTCGGATTGCGCGCCATTGCCGATCATCGCCATGGTCCGCGCGCCTGCCGGGGCGAGATGGCGCGCGGCCAGCGCGCTGGTCGCGGCCGTGCGCAGGGCGGTGAGCAGGGTCATTTCCGACATCAGCAGCGGATAGCCGGTGGCGACATCCGCAAGCACGCCAAAGGCGGTGACGGTTTGCAGGCCCTGCCCCATGTTGCCGGGGTGGCCGTTAACGTATTTGAACCCGTAATGCGCGCCATCCGAGGTGGGCATGAGTTCGATCACCCCGCCCGGCGAATGGGCGGCCACACGCGGCGTCTTGTCGAAGGCGGGCCAGCGCAGGAAATCGGCCTCGATCGCGGCGGCAAGTTCGCGCAGCACCTGATCGAGGCCAATGCGGTTCACCAGCCGCATCATCGCCGCGACGCTGACAAAGGGCACCATCGCGCGGTGTGAGGGGGCGGGGGCAAGGACCTGGGCTTGGGGGCGGGGCATGGGGCGCATCCTGATGTCGGCGTTTCGACGACAATCGCAGGCTATCCGACGGATCGACAGGCGCAGGTTGCAAGGTTTTCCGGCAGAGTGCAGCGTGAACGCTGGGGGCCGCCGGCTGGGGCGGTCCGGGCCTGTCGTCGGGAGGAAGGTATCCCGTCCCGGGCTTGACCCGGGACCTCTGGATGAAAGTCGGGGCGCGGGAGGTCGGAGGAGGCCCCGGCTCGGGGGCCGGGGCGGGGGGGGGCGTCACCAACGGAAAACCCCGCGCCGGGGTGCGGCGCGGGGGTTGGAACAGACCGGTAGCCCTGGATCAGGCGCCGACGGCGGCCTTCAGGGCGACCATATCGGCTGCGTACTTTTCCGCAGACGCCTTGTCGCTGGCGGTTTCGGCGCGGGCGCGGGCTTCGGCGATCAGGCCGTCCAGCACGGCCGACGTCGCCTCGGCCACCGGAATGGCAAGTTCGGCCAGCACCGACACCGAGCCGGCGGTGATTTCGGCAAAGCCGCCGGTCACCGCGTAGGCCTGGGTGCCCGAGGCGGAGATCGCCTTGAGCACACCGGGGCGCAGGGTGGTGATGGTGGGGGCGTGCCCCTCCATCGCTGTCAGGTCGCCTTCGGCGCCGGGGATCTGAACCTCGGACGCCGCGACCGAGGCCAGACGGCGCTCGGGCGAGACGAGGTCGAATTGCACCGTGTTGGCCATGATGCCCCCTTACGCCGCAGCGGCGAGGCGTTCGGCTTTCGCGATCACCTCGTCGATGTCGCCCACCATGTAGAAGGCGGCTTCGGGCAGGTGGTCGTATTCACCGGCAACCACGGCCTTGAACGAGGCAATGGTCTTTTCCAGCGGAACCTGCACGCCGTCGGACCCGGTGAACACCTTGGCCACGTCGAAGGGCTGGGACAGGAAGCGCTGGATCTTGCGGGCGCGGGCCACCGTCAGCTTGTCCTCTTCGGACAGTTCGTCCATCCCGAGGATGGCGATGATGTCCTGCAGCGACTTGTAGCGCTGGAGCACCTGCTGGACCGAGCGGGCGACGAGGTAGTGCTCTTCGCCGATGATTTGCGGGTCCATCAGGCGCGAGGTGGAGTCGAGCGGGTCCACGGCCGGGTAGATGCCGAGTTCCGAGATCGCGCGGCTGAGGTTGGTCGTCGCGTCGAGGTGGGCGAAGGTGGTCGCAGGCGCCGGGTCGGTAAGGTCGTCCGCCGGCACATACACGGCCTGGATCGAGGTGATCGAGCCGTTCTTGGTGGAGGTGATGCGTTCCTGCATCTCGCCCATGTCGGTGGCGAGTGTGGGCTGGTAGCCCACGGCAGACGGGATGCGGCCCAGAAGTGCCGACACCTCGGACCCAGCCTGGGTGAAGCGGAAGATGTTGTCGACGAAGAACAGCACGTCGGTGCCGGACTGGTCGCGGAACTGTTCGGCCAGGGTGAGACCCGTCAGCGCCACACGCGAGCGCGCGCCCGGCGGTTCGTTCATCTGGCCGTAGACCAGCGCCACCTTGGAGGCGGTCAGGTCGTCGATCTTGATAACGCCCGATTCGATCATTTCGTGGTAAAGGTCGTTGCCTTCACGGGTCCGTTCACCCACGCCGGCGAACACGGAATAGCCCGAGTGCACCTTGGCGATGTTGTTGATGAGTTCCATGATCAGCACGGTCTTGCCCACGCCGGCGCCGCCGAACAGGCCGATCTTGCCGCCCTTGGCGTAGGGCGCCAGAAGGTCGATCACCTTGATCCCGGTGACGAGGATCTGCGATTCCGTCGCCTGTGCCGCGAAGTCGGGCGCGGGCTGGTGGATGGCGCGGAATTCCGTGGCGTTGACCGGGCCCTTTTCGTCCACCGGCTCGCCGATGACGTTCAGGATGCGGCCCAGCGTGGCGTCGCCCACCGGAACCGAGATCGGGGCGCCAAGGTCGGCCACGGGTTCGCCGCGGACCAGACCTTCGGTCGCGTCCATCGCGATGCAGCGCACGGTGCTTTCGCCAAGGTGCTGGGCGACTTCCATCACCAGCCGCTTGCCGTTGTTGGTGGTTTCAAGCGCGTTCAGAATCGCGGGCAGCGCGCCTTCGAACTGCACGTCGACGACGGCGCCGATCACCTGCGTGATCTTGCCGGTTGCCTTCGCTATTGCCATTGTTCTGTCTCCGGTTCGTCAGAGCGCCTCGGCGCCCGAGATGATTTCGATGAGCTCTTTGGTGATCGCAGCCTGCCGCGAACGGTTGTACTGGATCGTCAGCCGGTTGATCATGTCGCCCGCGTTGCGCGTCGCGTTGTCCATCGCGGACATCCGCGCGCCCTGTTCCGAGGCGCCATTTTCCAGCAGAGCGGTGAAGATCTGCGTGGCCACACCGCGCGGCAGCAGGTCGGCGAGGATCGCCTCTTCCGACGGTTCGTAATCGTAAAGCGACGAAACGGCGCCGCCTTCGAACTTGGCCGGAATGATCTGCTGCACCGTCGGGATCTGGCTGATCACCGACTGGAAGCGGTTGAAGAAGATGGTGGCCACGTCGAATTCACCCGCTTCGAACCGCGCGAGGACGTCCTGCGCGATGCCTGCGGCGTTGCTGTAGCCCAGCTTCTTCACTTCGCTCATGTCGACATGGCCGACGAAATGCGACGACAGGTCACGCTTGAGCTGTTCGCGGCCCTTCTTGCCGACGGTGAGAATTTTCACCGTCTTGCCAGCGGCCAGCAGCTTTTGCGCATGCGCCCGTGCGGTGCGCACGATGGTGGAGTTGAACCCGCCGCACAGACCGCGTTCGGAGGTCATCACCACCAGCAGATGCACCTTGTCGGAGCCCGTCCCGGCCATCAGCCGGGGCGCGCTGTCCGAGCCCGACATGCCAGCCGCCAGCCCCGCCATCACGGCATTCATCCGTTCGGCATAGGGGCGGGCGGCGACGGCCGCCTCCTGGGCGCGGCGAAGCTTTGCCGCCGCGACCATCTGCATCGCCTTCGTGATCTTCCGCGTGTTCTTGACGCTTCCGATCCGGTTCTTGAGATCCTTAAGGCTAGGCATCTATCTGATTCCCCTGCCCCGCCCTCAGGCGAAGTCTTTCGCGAACGCGGCGATCGCTGCCTTGATGCGGTCTTCGGCCGGGCCCTTGACCTTCGGGTCTTCCTTGGTGATCCACGCCAGCAGGTCGGCATGCTTGGTCCGCAGGAACTTGAGCATTTCGGCTTCGAAGCGGCCCACGTCCCGGACGGCGATGTTGTCCAGGAAGCCGTTGGTGCCTGCGTAGATCACGCAGACGATTTCGGCGTTGGTGAGCGGCGAATACTGCGCCTGCTTCATCAGTTCGGTCAGACGCGCACCGCGGGCCAGCAGTTTTTGCGTGGCCGCGTCAAGGTCGGAGCCGAACTGCGCGAAGGCCGCCATCTCGCGGTACTGCGCGAGCGACAGTTTCACCGGACCGGCCACCGACTTCATCGCGTTGGTCTGGGCCGAGGAGCCCACGCGCGACACCGACAGACCCGTGTTCACCGCCGGACGCACGCCCTGATAGAACAGTTCGGTTTCCAGGAAGATCTGGCCGTCGGTGATCGAGATCACGTTGGTCGGGATATAGGCCGACACGTCACCCGCCTGGGTTTCGATGATCGGGAGCGCGGTCAGCGAACCGGCGCCGAAATCCTCGTTCAGCTTGGCCGAACGTTCCAGCAGGCGCGAGTGGAGATAGAACACGTCGCCCGGATAGGCTTCGCGGCCCGGCGGACGGCGCAGCAGGAGCGACATCTGGCGGTAGGCCACGGCCTGCTTGGAGAGGTCATCATAGATGATGAGCGCATGGCGGCCGTTGTCGCGGAAGTATTCCGCCATCGCGGTTGCCGAGTAGGGCGCCAGGAACTGCATCGGCGCCGGGTCGGACGCGGTTGCGGCGACGACGATGGTATAGGCCATCGCGCCGGTTTCCTCGAGCTTCTTCACCAGCTGCGCCACGGTCGAACGCTTTTGGCCCACCGCGACGTAGATGCAGTAGAGCTTCTTCGACTCGTCGTCGCCAGCGGCCTCGTTATAGGACTTCTGGTTCAGGATGGTGTCGAGCGCGATGGCGGTCTTGCCGGTCTGACGGTCGCCGATGATCAGTTCGCGCTGGCCACGGCCAACGGGGATCATGGCGTCCACGGCCTTGAGGCCGGTGGCCATCGGTTCGTGCACCGACTTGCGCGGGATGATGCCCGGCGCCTTCACGTCGGCAACGCGGCGTTCGGTGGCCGCGATCGGGCCCTTGCCGTCGATCGGGTTGCCCAGACCGTCAACCACGCGGCCCAGAAGGGCGTCACCGGCGGGCACGTCCACGATGGACTTGGTCCGCTTGACGATGTCGCCTTCCTTGATGTCCTGGTCGGAACCGAAGATCACGATACCGACGTTGTCGGCTTCGAGGTTCAGCGCCATCCCGCGGATACCACCGGGGAATTCCACCATTTCGCCGGCCTGCACGTTGTCGAGGCCGTGCACACGGGCAATCCCGTCGCCGACCGACAACACGCGACCCACTTCGGCGACTTCGGCATCCTGACCGAAGTTCTTGATCTGCTCCTTGAGGATCGCAGAGATCTCAGCAGCCTGGATTCCCATCACCCAACCTCTTTCATGGCATTCTGGAGAGACGCGAGCTTCGCGCGGATCGACGTATCGATCATCTTCGAGCCCACCTTGACGACCAGACCGCCGATCAGCGTTTCATCGACGGTCGTATTCAGTTTCACGGTCTTGCCGAAGCTTTGCTTCAGCGTTTCGGCCAGCGCCGCCGCCTGTTGCGGGCTGAGCGCCGAGGCCGAGGCAACGTCTGCGGTCACTTCGCCTTTTTCCTCGGCGATGCGGGCGCGCAGGTCGGCCACCAGTTGCGGCAGCACAAAGAGCCGCCGTTTGGTCGCCATCAGTGCCAGCGTGTTGGCAACCAGCGGCGACAGGCCCATCCGCGCGGCGACGGCCGCGATGGCCTTGCCTTGCGTGTCGCGCGTCAGGACCGGCGAGCCGATCATGTCGCGCAGATCGGCGCTGGACTTCAGCGCGGCATCCAGCGCATCGACGTCGCTTTCCAGCGATATCAGCGCGTTGTCTTCCCTCGCGAGGTCAAACACAGCCTGCGCATAGCGCGCGGCGATGCCGGAGGAGATCGAAGCTGGTTCGGACACGTCAGCCCTTCCGTTTGTCTTTGCCCTGCCCTGCCGCCGGCATCCGTGCCGGGCGCATGGTCAAGGTCCACCCTTGGCGCAGACCCTTGGCCTGCGTCGTAAATCCGGGTTGCGTGTAGCAGAGGACTTTCGTTGCCGCAACCGCGAAGGCGGGCCGGAAAAGCGCTGTCGGTCGCAAACATTTGAACGGGGTGGGCCCCTGCGTCATCCTGACGCGGGAACCGGCCGCGGGGCCTTTTGGCGCAGGTCAGCCGGGGGCGCGGGCGGGGCCCGGTTCGGCCACCGGGCGGGCGGCCCCTTCCAGCACCTTGAGCGGCGCGCGCACCACCGCGCCAAGGCCGCCACGGGTGGGGGCGCGGGCCTGGCGGCTGGCCTCGACCATGATCACGCCACCGGCCCGCCACGGCATGATGTGGCGGGCGTGGCGTTCCCAGAATTCGGCGGTCCGCATCCAGAATCGCCCGCCCTGCGGCGGCATGTAAAGGGCCGAGTCCGTGCGCTCGGGGGTGAAGCCGTGGCGTTTGAGCTGCGCTTCGAGCTGGCCTGCGGAATAGGGGCGGCCAAAGCCGAAGGGCGTGCTGTCGCCGCGCGACCACAAGCCCGCGCGGTTGGGAACGATCACCAGAAGCCGCCCCGCGGGGCCAAGCACGCGCCCGGCTTCGTCAAGCACCGCCGAGGGGTTTTCCGAGGTTTCCAGCCCGTGCATCAGCACCAGCCGGTCCACGCAGTCGGTGGGCAGCGGCCACAGCGTTTCCTCGCACAGGACCGACACGTTGGGCATGCCCGCAGGCCACGGCATCACCCCCTGCGGACCCGGCATCAGCCCGACCACCCGGCGCGCCTGTGGAAGGTAAGGGCGCAGAAGCGGCACGGCAAAGCCGAACCCCGCCACCGTTTCGCCCGACCGCGGCGGCCACATCGCCAGAGTCTGGTCACGGATCGCCTTTTGCGCCGCGCGCCCCAGCCGGGTGCGGTAATAGAAGTTGCGCAGGTCAAGCACGTCGAGGTGCATTGCGTCCGGGGCCCTTTCCAAGGGATGCTTCCTGTCAAACATAACTATGATCGGGGAAAACGCCATGCCGCTTGAGATCGTGACCGTCCCGTGCCTGCGCGACAACTATGCCTTTGTGGCGCGTGACCCGGAAACCGGCGCCACCGCCTGTATCGATGTGCCCGAGGCGGCACCGATCCTTGCGGCGCTGAAAGCGCGGGGCTGGGGCCTGGACGACATCCTCATTACCCACCACCATCCCGACCATGTGGACGGCGTGGCCGAGTTGGTGGCGGCGACCGGCGCGCGCGTCACCGGGGCCGCCGCAGATGCCCACCGCCTGCCGCCGCTGGACCATGCGGTGGCACCGGGCGACGCGGTGCAGGTGGGATCGGTGGCTGGCAAGGTATTGGACGTGTCGGGCCATACCGTCGGGCATGTGGCCTTCGTGTTTCCCGGCGCGGCCTTCACCGCCGACAGCCTTATGGCGCTGGGGTGCGGGCGGTTGTTCGAAGGCAGCGCCGCGCAGATGTGGGACAGCCTGCAACGGCTGGCCGCCCTGCCGCCCGAGACGCTGATCTGCTCGGGTCACGAATATACCGCGGCGAACGCGCGCTTTGCCTTGACGATCGAGCCCGGCAATCCCAGATTGGTGGAACGCGCCGAAGCCGTGCGCGCCGCCCGCGATGCCGGGCGCCCGACTGTTCCCTCCACCCTGGCCGACGAACTCGCCACCAACCCCTTCCTGCGCGCGCATCTGCCTGAAATCAAGGCAGCCCTCGGACTCGACACGGCCTCGGACGCCGAAGCCTTTGCCGAGATCCGCGCCCGGAAGGACCGTTTCTGAGATGTAGTGCGGCAGGAATGATCACATTTTGCCGCTTGGCCGGAATAATCCTCAAGTGCCTCAAATTTGCCCTTGAAGACTGTCCGAGAAAACCGAAGTTTAATCCCACGAGGCGAGGGTGATCACAAGCCCGCCCGCAGGACAAGGAGCACCGAAGTGCCGTCGTTCACAACCACGCTCGAGCAAGCAATTCACGGTGCCCTGGCTCAGGCCAACGCGCGCCGCCACGAACTCGCCACGCTGGAACACCTGCTGATGGCGTTGATTGACGAACCCGACGCCGCGCGGGTGATGAAGGCGTGTTCCGTCGATCTGGACGCGCTGCGCAAGACGCTGCAGGATTTTATCGACGATGACCTGTCGAATCTGGTCACCGATGTCGAAGGGTCCGAAGCGGTGCCGACGGCGGCCTTCCAGCGCGTGATCCAGCGCGCGGCGATCCATGTGCAGTCGTCGGGCCGGTCGGAAGTGACGGGCGCCAACGTTCTCGTCGCGATCTTTGCCGAACGCGAATCGAATGCCGCCTATTTCCTGCAAGAACAGGACATGACGCGCTATGACG
>JAUXPG010000195.1 GCA_030683915.1 Gemmobacter sp. | reverse complement strand
TGACCGGAATGACGAAATCATCCGAAAACCCGCGCAGATAGGGCGACGACGGCACAAGGCTGCGGTGCCGGAAACAGCCAAAGGCCTTGTGGTCCAGCATATGCTTGGGCAGCCCATAGAAATGCCACGCCATCGCCATGCCGCCCCAGCACACCCCAAAGGTGGAATGCACATGGCTTTGCGTCCAGTCAAACACCCGCGTCAGTTCCTCCCAATAGGTCACCTCCTCATAGGGCAGATGCTCGATCGGGGCGCCGGTGATGATCAGGCCGTCGAATTTCTCGCCGCTGGCCTCCACCTCGGCAAAGGTGCGATAGAACGCCTCCATATGCTCGGGCGCGGTGTGGCGCGACTGATGCTCGGTCATGCGGATCAGCGACAGATCGATCTGCAGTGGCGTCGCACCGATCAGCCGGGCAAACTGCGTCTCGGTGGTGATCTTTTTCGGCATCAGGTTCAGCAACCCGATCCGCAGCGGCCGAATATCTTGCCGTGCGGCCCTCCCCTCGCCCATCACCATCACACCCTCGCGCGCGAGGATGTCATAGGCGGGCAGGGTTTCGGGCAATTTGATCGGCATCTCAGGGTCCTGGCGTTTGCGGCGGGGTCATGCGGGCCGACACAGGGGGGGCGCGCAAGGGCAGTCGGAACTTAGGTCGCCGCCCGGTGCGGTTTCAAGGGGCGGCGCGGTCGATGGCACGGGCGATCAGGTCGTCAAACCCGGCCGGGTCGCGCAAGGCGGCCACCTCGTCGGCGGTCACCGTGACGCCCCAATGCCGCGCCATCACGGCATAGCGTGGCTGACGGTGGGCCAGCGCCCGCGCATAGGTCCAGCGCACGAAGGCGTCCGGGTCCACGGCGTCTTCGGCAAGCCCGTGGTCCCGGCGGTAATCGTCCCATGCGGCGGTCAGGAAATCGGGCTGGTAGTACATCGGCTTCGGCGCCCGGTCGAACCGGCGCACCAGTTCGGCGGTATGCGCGGGCCCACCTTCGATCCAGACCATCAGCAGGTTCGCCGCCAGCGCCTGCATCACCGGGTCTGCCCGGTCCTCCGGGGCCACCACCTCGCAGATCGACCCGCCGGAATCGCAGACGAAATGCGGATACCCGTAAATGTCACCCGACCGCGCGACAAAGCGCGGCGTGTCCAGCAGCGCGGCAATTTCCGCCGCGCGGTGCTCGTCCTGCCGCTTGCGGTATTCGGCAAAGGCCAACCCGCCCTTGGCCGGGTCGCCCGGCTTGCCCAGATAGGTCGACAGCGGCGCAAGGTTGTCAAAGGTGATGTTCGACGCAATGTAAACCGAATCCGACCGCAGCAACTCGCGCAGCAAGGGTACCTTCATCGCCTCGCGCTTGAAGTTGTCGGCGATCAGTTCGCCCATATAGCGGGTGCCGATCCGGTAATCGACGGAATAGTGGAACCAGTCGCCCGCCCCCCGCAGCATCGCCGCGACATGGGTCTTGCCCAGGCCCGACATGCCAAACAGCAGCACGCGCTTTTGCGCACTCGCCTGCCACTCGGCGCCCGAAGAATAAATCAGGGGGGAAAACCGCATCGCCACTCCGTCCCGCTTGTGCACGCACCGCTTTCGCGCCGACCGAATTATCCTCCGGGGGTCCGGGGGTGGAAAACCCCCGGTCCGCGGCCCGGGGCCGGAACCGGCGGCGCGTCACCGGGCGCCGTAGCGGATGTTGACCCAGTTGCCAAGAAAGATCAGCACCGCCCCCGCCAACACCGCCCATTCCAGCGCCTCGGAATAGAGCCACACCCCGATCACCGCCGCCATCGGCAGGCGGACGAAATCAATGGGAATGACAAAGGTCGCGGGTGCCAGCGACAGCGCCTTGGTCAGGCTGAAATGCGCGACCAGCGCCCCCACCCCCACCACCGCCAGCGGCAACAGGGCGGGCAGCGGCGGCACCGTGATATGGCCATCCCACCCGGTCAGCACCAGCCCGAATCCAAGCTGCATCACCATCTGCCAAAACAGGATGGTGATGATGGGTTCGGTGCCCGTGAGCCGCTTGGTCAGGATGATGTTGCCGGCGAAACACACCGCCGCGCCCAACGCCGCCGCAACGCCGGCATCCAGATGCCCGAAATCCGGCCGCGCCACCACCATCACCCCGGCAAAGCCCAGCCCGGCAGCCAGCAGCTTGATCCGCGTCATCCGCTCGCCCAGCACCAGCGGCGCCAGCAGGATCACCCAGATGGGCGAGGTGAATTCCAGCGCGAACAACTGCGCCAGCGGAATCGTCATCAGCGCCCAGAACCAAAGCCCCTGCCCCAGAAAATGCACCGAATTGCGCAGGCCATGCCAGCCCAGCCGGTCGCGCGCCGCAAGGTTGCGCACCCGCAGCGCCCGCGCGACGCCCAGCACGATCACCAGCCCGATCACCGACCGCCACATCATGATTTCGGGCACGTCGAGAAAGGGCCGAAGCGCGCGGCCTGCGACACTCATGGCGACAAAGGAAAAGATCGAGCCAAGCATCCAGCACGCAGCGGCGAGCGGGCGATAGGTCGGGGCGGTGAAGGTGGCGGTCATGGCGGCTCCGGCGCTGGCCTGCGACCATGCGCTGCCCGTCGGGCCTTGTCCAGCCGCCGCGCGCGGGTGCGCGGGTCAGTCCGGCGGCAGGGCGCCTGCACCGGCGGCACGGGCAAAGGCGCGCGCGACCAGTTGCGGGTCATGCGTCTGCGCTAGCCGCAGCAATCCAAAGCGCACATGCGCAAGGTCGCGGTAATAATCGACAAAGGTCAGGTTCAGCCCCGCCCCCGCCACCGCACCCAGCACCGGCACCGCCTGCGCCGCCAGCTTTTGCCCCAGCGCCGCCGCAAGCTTCGGCGCCACCGTTGCGATCATCGTGTGCAGGGCAGGGCCGGTCAACGTCAGCCGCGCGCCGATGAAGGCGGTGTTAACGCCATCATCCGCCGCCAAAGGACTGCCAGAGGCAAAGACCCGGAGCGCCTCGCGCCGGACTTCGGGCGCCCGCGGGTCAAACCCGTGTTCGGCTGCCACCTCGTGAATCGCGCGCAGGATCAGCGTGATGGTAACCGGCAGTTCCGCCAGTGCCGTGACCATGCCGCCCAGACCGCCCACCGCGCCGGTCAGCCCCGCCAAGGCCATGTGGCCGCGCCCGCCGATGCGGCCCAGCCGCGTGCTGTGCGCCGCAAGCCCGCAGGCCTGTGCAAGCGCCGCACCCGTGACCGCCAACACCTGCGCGCGCACGGGTTCGGGCAACACCTTCAACCGCTGTTCGACACCGCCGCCCAACCGGTTCAGCACGGCCATGCGCCGCCCTCCGGCCCGCGCCGCCCGGTCGGCAAGCGCGGCAATCTCGGCCTGGGGAAACGGGGCGGCTGGCACGGGCAAGGTCATGCCCAAAAGATGGGGCGCGCGGGGGCGGTTTTCAATTGGTGGGGTCGTTGAACTTCGTCACCTTGCCCGACACCCCGTCCCACGCGCCCGGACGCAAGGCCACGCCCAGCACGCGGTCGGGGTTGGTGGGTGGCGGCATTTCAACCCCGTCCTTCTTTTCGAACCCAAAGCGACGGTAATAGGGCGCATCACCGACCAGGAGCACCCGGTCCCAGCCCAGGCGGCGGGCCTCGGCCAGGCTTTCGCGGATCAACAGCGCCCCAAGCCCTTCGCCCTGCCTTGTGGGGTGAACGGCAACCGGGCCCAGCAACAGCGTCGGGCGCCCGCCCACGCGGACCGGCCAATACCGGATCACCGCCGCCAGCGTGCCATCGCCATCGCGCAGCACAAGGCACAGCGCCGCGACCTTGGCCACGCCATCGCGCAAACGGTAAGATGACAGCGCCTCGCGCCCGGGCGCGAAGCACAGGTCATAAAGCGCCTCGACCTCCCAGAAGTCATCGGCGGTCTCTTCCTCGAGCCGGAACATCGCACGCCCCCCTGCCGCCTTTCCCCGGCCGTCGCGTAACACGGGGGCGGGGCGAGTTCAAAGGGGGTGCGGACGCATCCGCCGCCCTTGCCCTGCGCCGTTGCGCAAAAGGGTCGGCCCCCGCCCTTCGGACCCTGCGGCGGCATTTCGGACGCGGCACCAGCCCGCAAATCGGGGGCGCTTTCGGCAGTCCTTGCGCGGCACCGCGGGATGCCCTAGGAGGACGGCGGTTTTGGCTGGCACCGCGGAGGATCCCATGCCGGTTCTGGTGATGAAATTCGGCGGCACCTCGGTTGCCAACCTGGAACGCATCGCGAATGCGGCGGAGAAGGTGCGCAAGGAGGTCGAGCGCGGCTATCATGTGATCGTCATCGTCTCGGCCATGTCGGGCAAGACGAATGAACTGGTCAAATGGGTCAGCGAAACCTCGACCTTCTATGACGCGCGCGAATACGACGCCGTCGTGGCCAGCGGCGAAAACGTCACTGCCGGGCTGATGGCGCTGCGGCTGCAGGAAATGGACATTCCCGCCCGCAGCTGGCAGGGCTGGCAGGTGCCGATCCTGACCACCAGCGCGCATGGCGCCGCGCGGTTCATCGACATTCCACGCGCCAACATCGACGCGAAATTCGCCGAAGGCATGAAGGTCGCCGTCGTCGCCGGGTTCCAGGGCGTCAGTGCCGAAGGCCGCATCACCACGCTGGGCCGGGGTGGCAGCGATACCACCGCCGTCGCCTTTGCCGCCGCCTTTGGCGCGGAACGCTGCGATATCTACACCGATGTCGATGGCGTCTACACCACCGATCCGCGCATCGCCAAAAAGGCACGCAAGCTCGACAAGATCAGCTTCGAGGAAATGCTGGAACTCGCCTCGCTGGGCGCCAAGGTGCTGCAGACCCGGTCGGTGGAACTGGCGATGCGCTACAAGGTGCGGCTGCGCGTGGTGTCGTCGTTCGAAGAGATCGACGAAAATTCGGGAACCCTGGTCTGCGACGAGGAGGAAATCATGGAATCGAAAGCCGTTGCCGGTGTCGCCTTTTCGCGGGACGAGGCCAAGGTCACCCTGTTCACCATCGAGGACCGCCCCGGCATCGCCGCCGCGATCTTCGGGCCCCTTGCAGATGCCGGGGTGAACGTGGACATGATCGTGCAGAACATCAGCGAAAAGGATTATGACGATGCCCACCCCGGCGCCGTCACGGACATGACCTTTTCCTGCCCGGTCGATCAGGTGGCCCGCGCCAAGAAGGCGATGGAAGATGCCAAAACCGCCGGTCTGATCAAGTATGACGACCTGATCATCGACGACGACGTGGCCAAGGTGTCGGTCGTGGGCATCGGCATGCGCAGCCACGCCGGCGTCGCCGCCCGCATGTTCGAGGCACTGAGCCGCGAGAACGTCAACATCAAGGTCATCACGACCTCGGAGATCAAGATCTCGGTGCTGATCGACCGGAAGTATATGGAACTGGCGGTTCAGGCCCTCCACGACGCGTTCGAACTCGACAAGGCCTGAACGCCACCCGGCGGGGCGGCGGGTTTCGGCCCGCCCCGACGTGCCTGTTCTTTCCGCCCGGCTGCCTGACATTGCATCGCTTTTGAAGCTTGGCGCCGGGAAGGATGCCGCCGTCGTGGCGGGGGCGCATCACGGGGCTTTCCCCGCTCCCCGCCCCGTGCCACAAGAGGCCGACGGCAACCATCAGGGGATGACGGACGGCACCATGCCCGACCGCAGCGAAAGTGACAGCCGCAAGCTCTTGCGGCGCCTGCGCG
>JAUXPG010000155.1 GCA_030683915.1 Gemmobacter sp. | reverse complement strand
TTCAAGCTGGCGTAGGGTAAGATGTAACATAAAACTAAGACTACATTAGAAAGTTATTATTTGAAACTATCTTTGCAGTCCCGGAAGTTCTGTGAGCTCAACTCGAAAGGTCTTCCAATGCCGCACCCGCTCATCAGTCAAGCTGACATCGACGCCTTCCAGCGCGACGGTGTGATTCTTGTGAAAGGTCTGTTCAAGGACCATGTCGACACCTTGCGAAAAGGCGTCGATCGCAACATGGCAGAGCCTGGCGAGTACGCGGCCGAGAACCTGAAGCCTGGCGAGGGCGGTCGCTTCTTCGACGACTATTGCAACTGGAGCCGCATTCCCGAGTTCGAAGACGTGATCCGGACCTCGCCAGCTTCCGAAGTTGCCGCTGATCTCATGGGCTCGAACATGGTGCAGCTTTTCCATGACCATGTATTGGTCAAAGAGCCAGGGACATCGAAACCGACACCCTGGCACCAGGATGGCCCCTATTACTTTGTGGAGGGTCGACAGACGGTCAGCTTCTGGTCCCCACTTGACCCGGTCCGCGAAGCGACGCTGCGCTGTGTGGCTGGATCGCATCTCTGGCCCAAGGCTGTCCTGCCCACCCGCTGGCTGTCCGAAACCAACTTCTACCCGGACGAAGAAAACTACATGCCCGTGCCCGACCCAGATGCCGAGGGCATGGACATTCGCGAGTTCGCGATGGAACCCGGCGATGCCGTCGCCTTCAACTACATGACGCTGCACGGCGCGCGCGGGAACACCAGCACGACGCGCCGGCGGGCGTTCTCGCTGCGACTGGTGGGCGACGACGCCCGCTATGTCGAACGGCCCGGCCGTACGTCGCCGCCGTTTCCCGGCCACGACATGGTTGCGGGCCAGCGCCTGCGCGAGGACTGGTTTCCGCGACTGTTCGACAGAGCGTCCGCATAAGCGGGCTGGTGTCGCGATGCTCAGGCAGCCTCGCGCTGCCCGAGCGCCGCGGCACTGAAGCTGCAGCTGTAGATGTGGTGCATGGCATCGACGCGGCCCGGAATCAGCGGAATGTCGTCGCGCAGCCAGAACCACGGCTGGGCCGACAACCTGTGCTCAAACCGTAGAGACGTGGTGGCCGACCAGAACGCAACCACGCCCTTCGGACCGAGGGACCTTGCCACCGCGCCGAGACCGCAATCCTCATAGAGCCCCGTGTTCGCCTCCCGGACAAGGGACTCGGGACCATTGTCAGTATCCATCAGGATCAGGTCATAGGCCGTGTCGATCGCTGCCAGATGCGCCCGCACATCGCCGATCAGAACCCTTGTCCGCGGATCGTCCAGCACATGGCCAGCCAGATGGACCAGGGGACCCCGGTTCCATTCGACGATCTCCGGGATCAGTTCGCAGACAGTCACTTCGGCATCGGGTGGGGCAAGGTCAAGCACCGCGCGCAACGTAAAGCCCAGACCCAGGCCTCCAATCAGAACGCGACGCGCCTCAAAGTTCATCCGGCGCATGGACCGCAGCGCAAGCTGGTCCTCGGACTGATGGTTCAGGTTCGACATCAGCTCGATGCCGTTATAGCAAATTTCGAAGACGTCGCCGCGCTGGCGCAAGATAATGTCGTCTCCCGACGCCGTCCCGGCGCGGGCAAGTATGGTCCACGAAGTCATGTCAGGTCCTGTACAGAAAGGGACCCCGCGCGCTGCGGCGGGGGCGATCAGGGGTTCATCACTTTCCGGGGTTGCCCTAGGCCTCAGGCGATCGGGCAACCCTCAGACATTGTTTGAACTGAACCCGCACAGGAGGGGGAAGACAGCCGAAATGTTGAACAGGGAATTCATTCGCCCAACATGTCTGAAAGGCGCCCTCACGGAGAGCGCCGCCATTCCGGCATGGTGCCAAGGGGCCATCGAAGCGCGACGCACGCCGTCAACCCGCAGCTATCAGGCGCCAGAAGAAGATCGCGCTCATCCCAAAGCCCACCGTGGCGATGACCCCACGGACGACCGGTTTGGGCAGGGCGCGCGCCAGGGGGGCCCCAGCATAGCCGCCAGCAGTCGCAGCCAGCATCATGACGGCAGCCTGCGGCCAGGCTACCAGACCCGCCACGGCGAACACCGCCTCCGAGATGGCCGACAACAGAAAGCTCAACCCCGATTTCAGGGCGTTCATGCGGTCGAGGTCCGCCATCCCCCAAAGCGAGAACAGCGCCAGCAGAATGATGCCAAGACCGCCGTTGAAATAGCCGCCATAAAGCGCCACCGCAAACAAACCCAATGCGCCGTCTGCCGTAACATCCCGTGCTCTTGCTGCGGCCCATGATCGAACAAGGTCCCCAAAAAGAAATACCAGAGTCGCAGCCAAGAGCAGGAAGGGGACCACCACGGCAAAGGCTTCGTTTGACGAAACCAGCAGCAGGCCTGAGCCGACCAGCCCTCCCGCAAGGGTGATACCGGCAAGTCGCAACAGCCGGCGGCGGTCAAAACCGCCCAGCTCTTGCCGAAAACCCAGTGCGCCCCCCAGATATCCCGGAAAGACAGCCACTGTGCTCGTAGCATTGGCCATGACCGGCGGCATGCCAGTGAAGACCAGCGCCGGGAAGGTAAGAAAGGTTCCCCCACCCGCAATCGTGTTCAACACCCCCGCACCAAAGGCGGCAGAAATCAGCACCAGAAATTCCATCACGATCTTCTTTCCTGCAACTCCGGACAAAGGTTTGGTCCCGGCGTCGGATTGGGGCTGACCGTGTCAACAACCACAAGCGACTTTACAGAACCGTCTTCGCACAGAAGCGGCGCGCGCTGCCCAATACGCATGCCGATAAGCGTCGCGCCTAAAAGTGACGAGACCGGAATGATTCCCCGTTGCCGGGGTCCAGCGTTCGGCTGGTGCACGAGCAGGCCAGCTTCGACCGATGCCCCACTCACCGAGTATATGACCTCGTTCCGGCTGACCACTATGTCTCGGTCCACTGGCTGGTGGGATGGTTCGCTGTTAACGATCCGGTTCTGCAGGACATAGGCAAGCAAGGCCCAGTTCGGTCCCCTGTCACGTTCACAGATTTCGAGATATTCAAGAAGAAGATCATAGTCCGCCACTGGCAGGACCGCCCTGCCCCGCGGCCGTACCCGGGCGGTGGTGGCAAACGGATGGACTTCGGGTTGGAGGGTGCAGCTTCTGGCCATGATTTCTCCTCGGGCGGCGCGTGGCCGCAAGATTTCTGGGAATGCGAGGAGGCCCCGGGAGGTTCAGCAGGCGCGCAAACGCCTAGACCGCCCGGGGACAAGGGCGGTTCAGCAGAGGAAACCGATAGTGGTTTGCTTGCGACACCATGCATCAACGGTATGTAGCCGTCCCAGACAAGTCAACCGATGCGGCGGCTATGCGTTGTTGCCCATAAGGCATTGTTTCAGGAAATCCGCCTGATCGGCGCGTTTGCGCCGGTCAGGCCACCGGACCGGCTTTGGCGAGATTGAAATCCTGGAGCGCAGCGGCCATATGGGTTCCATGACGATGTTCAGCTTCCATATGAGGTTCCTGCGCGCAGCAGGGATTCTACTGAACCGCCGGTAACCCCGGGCGGCGCAAGCACACGTGCTTGGCGACGCCTCGGGGTTAATGAATCCAGCCTCTCTCGACCGATCAGAACCGGGTTGGCGCATGTGCGACCCGCCAGTTTCCGCATGTGGAGAGAAACTCTGTGGACGTCCCATATGGAGAACGAAATGTCTGTCCAATACAAGCACCAGTCAGGGCAAAGCGCTGTTGTCGCAATCGACAAGGCGCCCTGGGGAACCTTCATGCTGCGATGGTGGAACAGCGCCATCCGCAGCTGGCAAAGGCGAAAGATGAAGGCTGTACTTCACAGTCTCGACGATCGGATCCTTCAGGATATCGGCCTCAGCCGTGGGGAAATCGAAGACTTCGTCGATGGCCTGAACAGTGCGGAATTGCGGATGACGCCGATTGCACCCGAGCCTGCATCCATGTCGCAGGACATTTCCCACGCCGATCTGCGCAGGGCCGCATAAGGTGTAGGCTGAAGATGACCTGCGCGCCAGAAGGGGCGCGCAGCTTCTCCCAAATTGACCCGATGGAGGCGACAAATGATGCTGTGCAAAGCAGACTTCGAAGATATTTTCCCCAACCTTTTTGGTCCTGAAAAACAGAAAGGGCAGACGGGGGAGCCTGTCTGGCATGGCTTCTTCGCCTGTGCGGAACTCCATCCGGTTTCTGCTGCTGAGGAAGCGGTGATTGCCGATCGGGGCGCGGACCTCGAACCGGAATCTAGACCGAGATCCGAAACACAAGCCACCAGTTGACTTCTCCGGCCATCACTTCCACGGTAACTAGATGAGTTTCGTTTCGAACATCTCTCGGATTTTTCTGCAAAACCGCCCCCTGCCCGGGGCGGTTTGAGCGCGTACACGCGCAGTCGCTGCTCCGGGTTTCTCACAACAACCTGAACTGATTTGAAACCACGGCGGCATCTCCGCCTGAGGAGCAAGCATGACTATGACCAGCGGAAGACGCCTGATGGGCGACACATTTGGGTATGCAGACCTCTGCCAGCATGCCGCTACCTGTGTGCTGACGAAAGCAGATCGTCGTGCCCTGGTTGATCACATTCAGCGTGCGGACATGATCGGCACCGGCGCATTCGAGATGCTGGCCAGACTACTCGGCATGAAGTTGCTGTACGCGACGGTTCTGGACGATGGCAAGATCGATCCCAAGGCCGCCACTGGAGGCTCACGTGTCACCTATGCAATCGATGACGAGGAGCGACAGACGGGACGACTTTTCCATTACGACGAATTTGCCGAGGAAGACATCGGCATTCACGTCGGGTCTCTGTTGGGTGCAACCTTGATCGGCATGAAAGTCGACACTCGTGTTTCATTCCTTCAGGCGGACGGGACTTTCCGTCGCGTGCATCTGCTCGACGTCGACAGAACTCAAGCTTGAGCTCCTCCCAAGAAGCAAAACATCGGGGCCATCAATGTTCCCCAAAACAGGACAACCCAGAAAGATATGAACATGACAAAGGTTTCAAACTCTGCATCAACGCGGCTGCCAAAGATCCATCTGGACAAGACTTTGGTCGGCCGCCTCGAGGCGCTGGCTGCATCCGCGATGAGGCGCTCCCCCGAGGTTGGCGAGCGCCTGATCGACGAGATCGCGCGTGCGAAGCTGGTTGCACCGAACAAACTGCGTGATGATGTCGTAACGATTGGAAGTGTGGTGACCTACCGTGATCTGGATAAGGCTCGCGAGCATATAGTGTCTGTGGCCTATCCCGAGAATGCCAACATCGAGGAAGGGCTGATCTCTGTCCTCACCCCGGTAGGTGTTGCTCTGCTTGGCCTCAGTCCGGGAGCGACGATCTCGTGGGTCACGCGGGATGACGAAACACGGCAACTGGAAGTTTTAGAGGTGAGACCGCCATCGACCCGTGAGTGACCGCAGAGTGAGGCGCGAGCACGCGAGGCACCGAGTCTCGCGTGCTCAAGCTAAGTGCTTCAGACGAGGTGGTCGCAGCCTCCGGCAAGGAATGGAGGATTAGTCGCCATCCCAGGCGACAGAAGGTGATGGTCAACGGCAGCGATCTGCCAGTTTGACCCATTGCGATATGCCGCCGCAATCTGCCCAGCTGTCGGGAACAGGTTCCGGTAGGGGCACGTATTCATACCTTACCACCCGTGCGGTGGGGCGGCGATGCCTGCTTCGGTCACGACGGCATCCAGCGCGATGTCGTGCGGTTGGGGGTAGATCGTCGCCAGACGGGCCGACTGAAAGCCGATGCCGATGGTAAAGGGGCGCGGCGACAACGTCGCCAGCGTGCGGTCGAAATAGCCGCCGCCATAGCCCAAACGAAAACCCTCAGCTGTCCAACCCACCACCGGGGCCAGCGTGATTTCCGGCGTCACCGCTTCGGCATCGGGTGGCGGGACGGGAATGTTCCAGTCGCCGCGCACCATTCGGGTCTCGGGTGTCCAGCGCCGGAACACCAGCGGCGCGGCCTTGACCTCCACCAGCGGCAGGGCGACCTGGGCGCCTTCCGCATGCAGAGACGCCAGCAGCGGCCGAAGGTCAGGCTCTGCCTTGATCGGCCAGTAGCCTGAGAACACCCGCCCCCAGAGGCTGCCGAACCTTTGTCGCAGCAGGTCAGCCAGATGGCCGGCAATTGCCGCCCCGGCGGCCTGGCGATCGGCCACAGAGAGGGCGTCACGCTCGGACCGCAGCCGGGCCCGTTCGGCACGGCGCCACCGAGCGACGTCGTGCGCCTGTTCCGGATCGACCGCCAGCGGATCGAAATAGGCCGGGTCGACCTCGGCCGCCATGCAGGGCGGCGAGGCATAGCGGCCCGGGGCTTCATGGTCGGAGGTCATGGCCGCGGGCCGGGCCGGGCCAGGCAATCCCGAGCCTCGTCGACGATCCGGTGCAGCCGCTCGGCCGCCGGGACCACGTCGCGGACGGCGCCGACACCCTGCCCAGCGTACAGCGCCATCTCCTCCAGTGCACCAGAGGTGTGCCGCATCGGAGAGTCGGTGCTGTAGCGTAGCAGCGGCTGACCGCTGTCATGGGCAATCACCACGCGCGGCAGCGTGGCGGGATCGTGGCCCATCAGTTGCCCGTCCAGTCCGGCGGTGACGCTGTTGCCCAGCACCCGCACCGCCGCGCCCTTGGGCCAGTTCAACACGAAAATATCGGTCAGCACGGTATCGTCGGCGACCGCCGCCGCCACGCGCTGCTTGTGGTAGTCATGCGCCCAGGATTCATTGGTTGCCAGAAAGGCCGTGCCACATTGCACACCCTGCGCGCCCAGCATCAGCGCGGCGGCGAGCCCGTGGCCGGTCGTGATGCCGCCGGACACCACGACGGGAAGCCGGGTGCCGTCCAGCACCGCCTCGGCCAGGGCGAAGGCGCCGGTGCGGCCATGGACGTGGCCACCGGCCTCGATCCCCTGCGTGATGATGACGTCGGCGCCGGCCGCCTCTGCCTCGCGGGCGGCGGCAAGGGTGCCCACCTGATGCAGCACGAGGCATCCCTCGCGCTTGACTTGCGCGATGACCTCTGGCCGAACATCCCAGAAGAAGGTGAAGGCCCGCACCCCCAGATCAAGGCATCGCGAGATCTGGGCTTGCAACAGCGCCGGATCGGTTGCAGACGGGATCACGTTGACAGCAAAGGGCCGGTCGGTCGCCGCGCGATAGGCGGTGATCTCGGCCTCAATCAGGTCCGGATCTTCACGCACCATCCCCAGCATGGCATAGCCCCCGGCGCGGGCGACGGCCGCCGCCAGTTCGGCACGGGCGACCCCGCCCATGCCTGCCAAGAGTACGGGTACCTCGCATCCCAGGAGATCACAAAGGGGGGTGCGCAGGGCGGGTCTCTGGTCAGGGCCGGGCATCGGGATCCCCCTTGTTCGCAAGATGTTGTCGCAGGTGGTCACGCAACACGGTGGCGTTGTTGCGCGTCTCGGCGCTTGAGGCGAACAGCAGGGTCAGCACACCATCGACGGCCATGCTGGCCAGATCACGGGCGAGATCGTCCTTCAGGGTCAGTTCATGGCGATAGCGGGCCACAAAGTCCTCCCATTGGTCGGGGTGGGCGTGGTACCAGCGACGCAACTCATCGCTGGGCGCGATCTCGCGGCACCAGGAATGCAGGCGGGCGCGGTCTTTCGACATGCCACGCGGCCAAAGCCGGTCGACGAGTACGCGATTGCCGTCCGACACCCGTGCCGCCCGGTAGATGCGTTTGACCCGAATCCGGTCGGCGGCGGCGCCGGGGATGGGCGGAACCGCAGGCATCAGTCCGCCCCGTCGCCCATGGCTTGCATGGCCTTCAGCGCATGGGCATAGCTGGCCCCTGCCCGCATCTCGGCGGCGACCCAGATCGCCTCCATGATCTGCTCGGGGCTGGCACCCTCGCTCCGTGCGGCCTTTACATGGCCCTCGATGCACCAGGGGCATTGCGTGACATGGGCAACCGCCACGGCAATCAGCTGCTTGGTGCGCTTGTCCAACGCGCCTTCGGCAAAGACGGCCTTGGAAAAGGCGCGGAAGGCATCTTCGGCCCCGGGCGCCAAGTTACGGCGGCGTTCCACCATCTCGCGCGTGGCGCGTGGCAGCGACGGATCAGACATGGGCGGCCTCCGTCTCGAAAGGTGGGAACAGCACGTCGTTCTCCAGCCGGATATGCTCTTCCAGATCAGAGATAAATTCGCCGAGGCCAACATATAGCGCGGTCCAGCTGCGGCAGGCCCCCTCGGGCAGGCCAAGGTCGCCAGTCAAGCGGCGAATCTCGGCCACGTCCTGGGCGTGGTCGTCATGGTCGGCACGCATCACCGCAATCGGCGTGCCGATCCTCGGGCCGCCGCCCTTGCGGATAGCCGGGAACAGGATCAGTTCTTCCTTCTTCATGTGGACCTCAAGCGCGCCGATCATGCGCTGCAAGAGGTCGGCCAGACCCTCGGGCACATGGTCGTCGCCGAAATGCACCGTCTCGACCTTTTCGGCCAGAGCGGCCAATGCGGGCAACTGCTCGCGGTGGCGGGCGTGGAACCGGGACTCGATGTGACGGGTCAGCGCGGCGGGATCATCAGTGTGCAGGCTTTGGGTCATGAGGGGACTCCTTCCTTTCAGCGAAGCGACGGCGTCATCCCGGCGCCGCAGGCGGTATCTTCCACCGCCATGTGCAGCGACCGCGCTATGCGTTCCGCGCGTTCGATCACATGCGCCGCCCCGGCGGGCGGACAAACCTCGGTCGCGGTCTGGCGGAACAGGTCCAGCCAGCGGTCGAAATGCGCCCAGGTGACGGGCAGCGTCGCGTGCGCTGGGACCGGAGCGCCGTGGTAGCGCCCGGTCATAAGCGCGACCGAGGACCAGAAGGCGACCATCCGCTCCAGATGCGTGGGCCAGTCAGTGATGCGGGCCGCGAAGACCGGACCGAGCACCTCGTCGGCGCGAACCCGGTCGTAGAAGCGATGGACCAGATTGCGCAGGATGCCTTCGTCAAGGCCGGTCTCCTGCATCAACGCGGCAGTGACCGCCGGTCGGGCCGAAGGAATGGATGGAGGGTTGAAAGTCATGTCCGGGACTCCGGTTTGGCTTGCTTTCCTGTCTAGGCCTGCTAATTGGTATTGTAAATACTTATTCAGGGACAGCCATGCGCCTTACCTCGTTCACCGATTTCGGACTGCGGATGCTGATGCGGATGGCTGGCGCGCCGGACCGGGGATTCTCGACTGCGGACCTGGCCGAGGAGTTCGGGTTGTCGCGGCATCACCTGACAAAGATCATCCAAAAGCTGGCGCAGGCCGGATATGTCACCACCCGGCGCGGCGGCGGCGGCGGGGCAATGCTTTCCCGCCCCGCTGGCGAGATCCGTTTGGGTTCCATCATCCGTTTGCTCGAGGAAGGGCAGCCGCTGGTCGAATGTTTCGCAGCCAGCGGCGGCGATTGCACCATCGACGGGCGTTGCCGCCTGAAAGCGCGGCTGCGTTCGGCCGAGGCCGCCTTTCTGGCCGATCTCGACCGCTCGACGCTGGCAGACATTGCGCTGCGCCCCGACCTGCAGCTGGAAGAGGAGCTCGCCTGACAATGCAAGCCTCACTCACCACGGCGGAACGGCAGATCGGCACTGGCCTTGCCGTCACACTGGCGCTAGGGGGTCTGGTCATGGCTGCAGCGGCGCGGCATGGTGTCATGGCGGTGCACGGGGCCATGGCGCTGGCGCTTGGGCTTGGGCTGGTGTTCCGGCTGGGCGCGGTGCTTTACGATGTGGCACCTGCTGGCCTTGACCGGGCCAGCCGCTACGACGATGGCCCAACCCGTTTCGGCATCTGGATGACGCTGACCTGGGCGATGATCGGCATGGTCGCGGGCGTCTGGGTCGCGACATTGCTCTATTGGCCAGAGGCGACACCGCCCTGGCCTGCGACCAGCTTCGGCCGCCTGCGCCCGGTCCACACCACCGGCATCATCTTCGGCTTCGGCGGCAACGCACTGATCGCGACCTCGTTCTGGGTCCTGCAACGCACCTCGCGCGCACGTCTGGCCGATGCACTTTCGCCCTGGGTCGTGCTGATCGGCTACAACCTCTTCTGCGCCTGGGCGGTGACCGGCTACCTGATGGGCACGACCCAGTCCAAGGAATATGCCGAGGCGGAATGGTATGCCGACCTCTGGCTGGTCGTGGTCTGGGTGATCTATTTCACCCTCTACCTCCGCACCCTCGCCCGGCGGGCCGAGCCGCATATCTACGTCGCCAACTGGTATTACATGGCCTTCATCCTGGTCGTGGCGATGCTGCACGTCGTCAACAACATCGCCCTACCGGTCAGCTGGGCGGGGGCGAAGAGCTATACCGTCTGGTCGGGCGTGCAGGATGCGATGATCCAGTGGTGGTACGGCCACAACGCAGTTGCCTTCTTCCTCACCGCGGGCTTTCTGGGGATGCTCTACTACTTCCTTCCCGTCCGGTCGGGGCGGCCGATCTGGTCCTACCGGTTGTCGATCCTGTCCTTCTGGGGGATCGTGTTCTTCTACATCTGGGTCGGCTCGCATCACCTGCACTATACCGCGCTGCCCTACTGGGTGCAGACGCTGGGGATGACCTTCTCGGTCATGCTGCTGGTGCCAAGTTGGGCCTCGGCCGGCAATGCCATCGCCACGCTGAACGGCGCCTGGGGCCGCGTGCGCGACGACGCCACCCTGCGCTTCATGTTCGTGGCGGCCGTGTTCTACGGCCTGTCGACCTTCGAGGGGTCGTTCCTTGCCATCCGCCCGGTGAACTCGCTGTCGCATTACACGGACTGGACCGTGGGCCACGTCCATTCCGGCACCCTTGGGTGGGTTGCCATGATCATCTTCGGCGCGATCTACTCCATCGTCCCCCAGCTTGCGGGGCGCGAGGCGATGGCTTGGCCGAAAGCGGTGGAGTGGCACTTCTGGCTCGCCGTCCTTGGCACCCTCGTCTACGTCATCGCGATGTGGAACGCGGGCATCACGCAGGGTCTGATGTGGCGGGCCTATGATGCGAACGGAGCCCTCTCCTACAGCTTCCTGCAATCGGTGCAGGCGATGGCGCCCTATTACCTGCTGCGCGCCATCGGCGGGGCGATGTTCCTGGGCGGCGCGGTGCTCTGCACCCTGAACTGCCGTGCCACCCTGCGCCAGTCCCGTACCCGCGACCTGGCCCATGACCGCCCGCTGGCGGCCCAACCGGCGGAGTAGCCCGATGATCCTGCGCCTGCATTACAACCTGGAAAAGCTGTCGATGGGCCTGGTCGGCGCGATCATCCTTGCCGCCTCGATCGGCGGCCTGGTGGAAATCGCGCCGCTTTTCACTATCGACGAAACCATCGAAATCCCCGCCGACCTGCGGCCCCTCACCCCGCTGGAACTCGCAGGGCGTGAGATCTACATGCGCGAGGGCTGCTATGCCTGCCACAGCCAGATGGTCCGCAGCCTGGCGGACGAGATCGACCGCTATGGCCCCTATTCGCTGGCCTCGGAAAGCGCCTACGATCACCCGATGCTCTGGGGCTCCAAGCGGACCGGGCCAGACCTTGCCCGGCTGGGCGAGAAATACTCTGACGCCTGGCAGGTCGCGCATCTGACCGACCCGCGCGCGGTGGTCCCGGCCTCGATCATGCCGGCCTATCCCTGGCTGATGCAGCCGCTGGACACCTCCGGCCTCTCTGGCGCCCTGGCGACGCTGGCTCGGTTGGGCGTGCCCTACGACGCCGCGATGATCCAGGGGGCCGAGGCCGACGCGCTGGCGCAAAGCCGCCCGGACAGCGCGGCCGCCGAAGCCTTCCGCGACCGCCACGGCGATCGCCCCGCGCTGCGCGCCTTCGACGGCGACCCTTCCCGCCTGACCGAGATGGACGCCGTGGTTGCCTATCTCCAATCACTAGGCACCCAGACCGCCGCCGCACATCTAGCTCAGGAAGGCACCGCGCCATGAGCCACGATACCCTTGTCCTGCTTGCCAAGACCTTCGGCCCGATCTGGATGCTGGGCTTCCTGGTGATCGTCGCTATCCGGGCCTATGCGCCCTCGCGCCGGGCCGCGCATGACCGGGCCGCCAGGTCGGTGCTGCAGGAGACGGTCGATGACTAGAATCTCCGACCCCCACGCCCTGCCCGGAGCCGACCCGCACACCGGCAACCGCCGAATCGACCCTGTCACCGGCTACGACACCACCGGCCACGACTGGGGAGGCATCCAGGAACTGAACACCCCCTTCCCGAAGATCGCCACCATCGCGCTGCTGCTGACCTTCCTCTACTCGGTCGTCACCTGGGTGCTCTTGCCGGCCTGGCCCACGGGGCGCGATTATACCCGGGGACTCTGGGGGCTGGACCAGGGCCGTATGGCGCGCGACGGTTTTCAAGCGGTGGACGCGGTGCGGCAGGGCTGGCTGTCCCGCTTCATCGACCCCGACTTTGCCGCGCTGGCGTCGGACGACCTGTTGATGGCGCAGGCCATGCCCGCCGCGGCCCGGCTTTTTGCCGACAACTGCGCCGCCTGCCACGGCACCTCGGGCAGCGGTGGTCCGGGCTTCCCGGCGCTGGATGATGCTGACTGGCTCTGGGGCGGCGAGCCCGAAATCGTGGCCGAAACCATCGCCCTCGGCATCAATGCAGCCGACGACAGCCGCGTGGCCGAGATGCCCGTCTTCGACTGGCTGGAGCCCGCCGACCGCCAGGCCCTCGCAGCCTATGTTGCCGGCCTGCCCCAAGGCAACGCCCCCGCTGACAGCCCTGCGGCCACCCTTTTCGCCGAGAACTGCGCCGCCTGCCACGGCGACGGCGGGACCGGAGGGCTTCTGGCCGGGGCGCCATCCCTGACCGATCACTCCGTCCTCTACGGACAGGACGAGGCCGCGATCCTGAGCACCTTGCGCCACGGTCGCCGTGGCATCATGCCCGCCTGGAGCCAGCGTCTCTCGCCGGCCGAGATCAATCTTCTGGCCTTTTACGTCTCCGCCCTCCCGGAGGCCAAGCCATGAGTCCCGTCCAGCAGCGCAGCCTTGCCCTTGCCGGGGCCGCCGTCGTGGTTGCGGCCTTCGTCGCGGCGAATGTCCACCTTGTCGTCACCGCTTTCGCATCGCAGCCCGCCTGCACCGCACGTCCCGACGCCCCCGTCCCCGCCCGGCACAGTTGCTGAGGTCCAGATGCTCGAACCCCTTCCCACGCTGCAAAAGCGCGCCCCCGTTGCAAGCCCCCACGCCCGCCATCTGCCCGCCCGCGCCGCGCTGGACTGGCTTGCGGCCGGCTGGCGCGACCTCTCCCGCGCGCCGGGGTCAAGTCTCGCCTATGGTGCGGCGGTCGTGGCGCTTTCCTGGCTTGTGCTCTGGGGCCTGGCAGTCTGGGGCCATCTCTACCTCGCCCTGCCCGCGCTGTCCGGCTTTCTGATCGTGGGCCCCTTCCTCGCCGTCGGCCTTTACGAGAAAAGCCGCCGCCTTGCCTTGGACGCCCCGCCGACCCCCCTGCGCCTGCCGCCCGGGGCAGCGGGGCAGATCGCGATGGCCGGCCTCCTCCTTGGCCTTCTCGTCCTGTTTTGGCTCAGGGCGGCCGACCTGCTTTATGCCCTCTTCTTCGGGCTCCAACCCTTCCCCGGCGCGGCCGAGGCGTTCCAGAACGCCTTCACCACGCCAAGGGGATGGGCGCTGATCGCGACAGGCCTGCTGGTGGGCGGGCTGTTCGCACCCTTCGCCTTCGCGATCAGCGTCTTCTCCTTCCCCATGCTGGTCTCGAACCACCGCGACGCGCTGACTGCGATGGGCCGGAGCTTCGCCCTGACCGCCCAAAACCTCGCGCCCATGCTTGCCTGGGGCGCCATCGTGACCGCTGGCCTTGCCCTGTCGATCTTGACCGGTCTCGCAGCCCTGCTTCTGGTCTTCCCGGTTCTCGGCCACGGCACCTGGCATGCCTGGCGCGCCATCGACCGCGAGGCACCATGACCATCGGCTTCCTTATCCCGCTCTCGATCGGCATGGGCCTTGCCGGTCTGGCCGCCTTCTTCTGGGCGCTGCGCAGCGGCCAGTTCAGCGACCCCGAGGGCGACGCCTGCCGCATCCTCATCCCGCAACCCCCAGCGAAAGGAGATACCCATGTCCGACTGGCTTCCCAGCCTTATCACGAAGACCCCGACCGAGGGCTATGATCTTGCGGTGAAACTAGCCCGGGTAGCGATCAAGCTGACCCAGCCCGATGCGGCAGTGCGCGACCGTCTGCGCCCAGAATATGCCGAGGATGTCGCGGCGCTGATCGCCGTCAGCCAGGTGGTCGCGACGCATTTCGCCACCGTCGCCGCCGCGAATGACTACTGGCGTAAAGGTTGAACGTGGATCAACCTTTGCCTTTTGCCAGATCCATGCCGATCAGTTCGCGCGGCCTGAATTCGCCTTATACGAGAACTACCGGTATCGGGTCTGCCGCGGCGTCTCGATGACGCCATACTGCCCGTCCAACATCTGTTCTGCCCGCGGAAAGCCGATCCAGATGTTCGTCTTAAAACTTCAGTTTGTTACGCACCACATTCTGTAGCGCCCCTGCCCAGTTACTTCGCGGATCAAGGCCCGGGTTTCCATCCATGCAAGGTTGCGCTGGACGGCCGCGCGACTGGCACCGGTCAAGACCTCTGCCATTGGCGCAGAGACAAGCGGCCATTCGGCCAGTACCACGCGAAGGGCCGGGGGTGTCCTGCCTGAGAGAGCGGTCATTTCGGCGTCTGCCCGTGCCGACCACTCATCTATATCGTCGAGGTGCCGCATCGCAGTCAGGCAGGCCGTTTCCATCCCGTCGAGCCATCGCGCCAGACGGTCAGCGGGTGGGCCACCGGCGCGAAGGCCCCCTGCACCACCCATTGCGACAGGCGCAAAGACGGCTCCTCTCCCGTTGTCGCTTTTCCTTCACGATTTCACTGCATGGTTATGACGAGTTTTCACGATGGTAGCGCCGGAATCGGCGCAATTTTCTGCTTTGCGATTTCAATTTCAATTCGGACTTCAATAGGTTTCGAAGGGCACGGTGGCATGACAGCGCTCAGCAAAGATCGG
>JAUXPG010000089.1 GCA_030683915.1 Gemmobacter sp. | reverse complement strand
GTGGCCTCGGTGGTGCGCAGCGGTCAGGCGACCAATCGCACGGCCATCGGGCGGCATCTGGGGCTGCGGTCCACCACGGTGTCGGAACTGGTCGGCCAACTGGTCCAGCGCGAGGTGCTGCACGAAACGACGGTGCGCAGCCGCGGCAAGGGGCGCCCCGCGGCGGTGCTGTCGTTCAACCAACAGCGGCTGGGCGCGGTGTTCATCACTGTGACCGACCAGACGCTGGTGGCCATGGCGGTCGATCTGGGGCTGCGTGTGGTGGCGCAGGCGACCGCGACGCCCGACCATCTGTCGGACAACGCGGCGCTTGCCACCTGCATCCATCAGCTGGTTGAGGATGCCGCCCGCCAGTTCGCCCCTGATGTCGAACTGTGTGCGGTGGTGTGTTCGCTGTCGGGCCTGCTGGATGTCGGGCGCCGGACATGGTGCGTTTCGTCGCGCTGGCCCGAGATGCGCAATCTGGACCTTGGCACGGTCTTGGGCGATTTCGGCTGCCCGGTCTGGATGATCCGCAATCTGGACGCCGAATTGGCCGGGCATCTGGGGCGCGAAGGAGCAGGCACGACAGACACCGCGTTGCTGCTGCATTGGGGCCACGGCATCGGCGCGGCCTATGCGGCGGCGGGCGAGGTGGTGAACGCCCGGCGCGGGCGGTTCTGCGAGATCGGCCACTGGGGGCTGGGAAACGGCAGGGGCCTGAAATGCACCTGCGGCAACACCGACTGCCTGGAAACGGTGGCGGCGCTGTGGTCGATCGGGCCGCATCTGGAGCAGGAGTTTCCGGGCCTGCAGCGCTCCGAGCGCGAAGTGGCGGCGCATCTGGCGCATATGGACCTGCAGGATTCCCCGGTGGTGAACCGGGCCTTGGCCGAGGTGCTGCGCCTGACGGCGAACCTGTGCCGCCTGCTGTTTCCCGACCGGGTGATCCTGACCGGCCCCTTCGTACAGAACCCCGAGGTTTTCGGCCGGTTCGTGCAGACGCTGGAACGCGCGCCGATGTTGCGGTCGCTTGACAAGGTCCGCGTGTCGGTCAGCGACGGCAGCGGTGCCGCCGAAATCGCCGGGGCGCTGACCGACCCGTTCCGCGCTGCGCTGCGTACGGCGCTGGAGCGTGACGAGGCCACCCGCCCGCCGCGCAAGGCGGTGGCGGAGTTGCGCTGACGGCGGGCTAGCCCTTGCGCCGGGCAGCAAAGGCGGCGACGGCGGCGGCATGTGCGGGCAGGCGTTGCGACAGCGCCTCCCATGCAAGGCCGGTGTCGGCGTGCGCCTGGATCAGTGCCAGGAGCGGCAGGTTGATGGTTTGTTTCGTCCATCGGATCGCATGGGTGGCCCCCGCGGCAAGCCGGTGTGCAAGGCCATACACATCTGCGTCCAGCGTGTCGGCGGGCACCGCGCGGGTGATAAGCCCCAGCCGCGCCGCCTCGGGGGCGGGGATGGCATCGCCGGTCAGCAGATATTCGCGCGCCCGCATGAAGCCTGCAAGCTGCGGCCAGACCAGCGCGCCGCCATCGCCTGCCACCAGCCCGACCACCACATGCGGATCTGCCAGCTTTGCCTGTTCGGCGGCAATCGCCACATCGCAGCACACCGCAAGCGAGGCGCCCAGCCCCGCCGCCGCGCCGTTGACGCGGGCGATCAGCGGCTTGGTCATCGACAACTGGCCGGTCAGGATTTTCTTGGCCTCGTGAATGGTGACCAGAAAACGGGCCGGGTCGTCGATGGCGCCTTGCATCCATTCCAGATCGCCGCCGGCGCAAAAGGCGCGCCCGGCGCCCGTCAGCACGATCACATCGCTGCCATCGTCGGCATCCAGATCGGGGAACAGGCGCGCGAGTTCGGTGTGCAGGGCTGCGTTGGCGGCGTTCAACGCCTCGGGTCGGTTCAGCGTGGCGGTCAGCACACGGCCGTCGCGGGCAAAGCTGATGTGGCGGTAGGTATCGAGGGCGCCCATGCGTCAGCCCGCCTTTCGCGACAGGGTTGCCAAGCGCAGGGCATCAGCATTCGGGGTGCGGGTCATGCGGACCTCCTGTCGTGGCGCGGGATGTGCGGGTCTGACTATGCAGCGGGCGGGAAAAATTGCAAGGCGGATTTGATACGGATGCGTATGTTGGCTGAAAATCCAACGCTGCACGAGGCGTGTTTATGTCGCTGCCTGTTTACTCCACGTCTGAAAGTTTGGTGGTTTGGCAGGAATTTCGGCTAAAGCTGCCCGACTCTGAGGGATAGGGCAGATTCATTCTTGTCAGTGGAAATCATACGTGCAAGTATAGCAACGCGTTAAGGCCGCGAATCGGCGCGCGTGGGCACTGGCCCACCGCGCGACCTGCCACGCCCGAAACAAGGGGAGGGAGCCGCAGATGACGACTGTTGCCGACCGGCTGCAGATGCTGGCCATGCGCCACCCGGTGTGGACTCCGCGCATGCTGCACGAAGTGCTGGATGCCACGGCGGCCCGGCACCCGGACCGCGATTTCGTGGTGACCGACGCGCAGACGCACAGCTATTCCGACATTGCCGCATGGTCGCGCCGCATCGCCGCCGGATTGCGCGCCGCAGGCATCCGGCAGGGCGAGCATGTTGCGCTGCTGATGGCGAACTTTCCCGACTATGTCGCGGTGAAATATGCGCTGTCGCGGATCGGGGCGGTGTGTGTGCCGGTCAACTTTCTCAATCGGCGCGACGAACTGGCCTATGTGCTGGAACAGTCCGACGCGGTGGCGCTGATCTGCATGGATGGCTTCCGTGGGCTTGATTACCCCGCCATGCTGGACGAACTGGCGCCCGGCTGGGAAACGGCGGGCGGTGGCGCGCGGTTTCCGAAGTTGCGCAAGGTCTGGGTGCATCCTGCGTCGGGCGCGCCCTTGCGGGCGGGTGCTGCACCGCTGGCAGACCTTTATGAGGGCGCGGGCGCGTTTGCGGGCGTCGCCCCGTCAACCCCCGATGCGGTGTCAGACATCATCTATACCTCGGGCACGACGGGCGCACCGAAGGGCGTGATGCTGACGCATGACATGGTGCTGCGGGAATCGTTTTGCAGCGCGTGGTGCCGCGCCTATGACGATGGTTGGCGGATGACCTTTTCGCTGCCGATGTATCACGTTTACGGCTATATCGAAGGCATCCTGTCGATGCCGTGGGTGGCGGGCGCGATCATTCCGCAGACTGCGTTCGGCGCAGAAGCCACGGTAAACGCGATCAACCGGCACCGGGCCGACGATGTGCTGCTGGTGCCGACGATGACGGTGCTCATCCTCGAGCATCTGCGCGTCGCGCCCACGCCGATGCCAAGCCTGCGCGCGGTGCTGAGTTCGGGGCAGCGGTCGCCGCAGGGCATCTGGGATCAGATCCTCGAACATTTCGGGCCGGTGGAACTGACCACCGGCTATGGCATGACCGAGGTGACGGCCTCCAGCACCTTCACACGGCTGGGCGACCCGCTGGAGCGGTTCCGCACCACCAACGGGCGGCTGCGCGATGCCGGGGTGGCGGGCGACCCGGCGCTTGGCGGGCGGCTGATCGTGTATCGCATCGCCGATCCGCAGACCGGGGCCGAGGTGCCGCATGGCGAGGTGGGCGAATTGCAGGCGCGCGGCCCTTGTGTGACGCGTGGCTATTACAACAAGCCCGTGGAAACGGCAGCGGCGTTTACCGCTGATGGATGGTTCCGGTCGGGCGACCTCGCGCGGTGGCTGGATGACGATTACATCCAGCTCGTCGGTCGGACCAAGGAAAGCTATCGCTGCGGTGGCGAACAGGTCATGCCCACGGAAATCGAGGATGTGCTGACCGCGCATCCCGCGGTGCGGCAGGCGCATGTCGTGCCGGTGCCGGATGACCGGATGGGCGAAGCCGGCGTGGCCTATGTCGTGCGCCGCCCGGATGTGCCGGTGACCGAGGCCGAGTTGATCGCGCTGTGCCGCGACCGGCTGGCGCGGTTCAAGGTGCCCAAACACGTGATGTTCATCGCCGAATCCGATCTGCCGGTCACGCCTTCGGGCCGGGCGCGGAAATTCCTGCTGAGCCAGCGGGCCATCATCGAACTGGGGCTGCAATGACCACAAGAACCGCCATTGTCACCGGAGGCGCGCGCGGCATCGGCGCCGCAATTGCACTGCGGCTGGCGCAGGACGGCTGCGATGTGGCCGTGCTGGACCTGAACGGCGATTGCCCGGACACGCTGGCCGCGATTGCCGCGACCGGGCGGCGGGCGATGGCGCTGGCGGTGAACGTGGCCGACGCCGACGCGGTGGAGGCGGCGGTGGCGCGGGTGGCCGGCGACCTCGGGCCGCCGACCATTCTGGTGAACAACGCCGGACTGCTGCGCGAAGGCACGTTGGCGCGGTTTGCGCTGGCCGACTGGGACGCGGTGCAGGATGTGAACCTGCGCGCGGTGTTCCTGATGACCCGCGCGGTGCAACCCCACATGCGCGCGGCGGGCTGGGGCCGGGTGGTGAACCTGACCAGCATCGGCGCGCTGGGGGCCTTTGGCCTGTCGGCCTATTCTGCGGCCAAGGCTGGCTTGCACGGGCTGACCAAATCGCTGGCGATCGAATTGGGGCGGTTCGGGGTGACGGTGAATGCCGTGGCGCCGGGCCTGACCGAAACCACCATGATTACCGAGATGTCGCAACGCGCGGGCGTGTCGGTGGACCAGATGCGCGCCGATGCGTTGCGCGACATTCCCATCGGGCGGCTGGGCCAACCCGAGGACATCGCGCAGGCGGTGTCGTTCTTTGCCGATGATCGCTCGGGCTTTGTCTCGGGCCAGATCCTGTATGTCTGCGGGGGGCCGCGCGCATGACCCCTGCCCTGCACGAAGGAGTGGCCGACATGGCCGAAACGCTGATTCCCGCCGATGCGGGGCGCATCACCCGCGACACCCCGGTGGGGTTCGAGCTGCTGGGCGTCAAGAAGAAGGCCGCGATCCAGTTGATGGGATCGCGCCTGTGGGGCCGGTTCAACCCCAACCACTGGGACCCGGTCTATGCCGCCGAAACCGGCCTGCCCGCGCCCATCCAGACCGGCGAGATGAGTTCGGCCTATCTGTCGGAGATGTGCGTGCATGCGCTCGGTCCGGCCATGTTCCGGGGCGCGCGGATCAGCTGCAAATACATCGCCTCGACCAAGGCAAACGAGGTGATTTCCACGCACGGCCGCGTGGTGGAGAAAACGCCGAAAGGCGACGGCTTTCGGTTCCGCATCGAAATCTGGGCGCAGAACGAGGACGGCGAGAAAAAGACCGTGGGCTTTGTCGAAGCCGACGTGGGCGTGTGAAAGGACCAACATCATGACCGACATCCGCACCGATGCCCTTCGCCCGATGACGCCGTTGCAGGTCCGGCAGGAACGCGATTTCATCGAAAGCCTGAAGCAGGACTGCCAGACCTATTGGGACATGGTCGAGGTGGGCGACGTGCTGGCGCGCGACCTGACGATCACGCCCGAACTGGTCATCCTTTATGCCGATGCGGTCGAGGATTATAACCCGTGGTACGAAGGCTGGCGGATGAACACCTGGCGCATTCCGGGCGAAAGCCCCTTTGGCGGCGCCATTGTGCCGCCGCTGATGATGTCGCATTTCGTGTTGTCGGTGCAGTTCGACCATACCAAGCCGTTTGCCATCGGGTCGATCCACACCTTTCACGACACCGAAATCCTTGAACCCATCCCGGTGGGCGCCACCGTGCGGATCGCGGCAAAGGCGGTGGAGAAATACGAAAAGCGCGGCCGCCGGTATGTGCGCCACGAGGTCACGGTGACCGACACCACCAGCGGCACGCTCTATATGCGCGAAGTGCGGGACATTCTTTCCTTGTGACCGGCAACGCGCGATAGCTGGGCAGCCCCCGGACCAAGGACCCGACCGATGACC
This sequence comes from Gemmobacter sp., assembly GCA_030683915.1. GTDB lineage: Bacteria > Pseudomonadota > Alphaproteobacteria > Rhodobacterales > Rhodobacteraceae > Wagnerdoeblera. The sequence goes on along the minus strand of JAUXPG010000089.1, from coordinate 9,598 downwards.
CAACCGCAGCCCGCCCCCATCCTGACCTTCCGCGACGAGGTTGCCGCCTTGAAGCGGCAGCGCATTCTGGATGCGGCGGCGGAGCTGTTTTATCGGAACGGATATTCCAACACCACGCTGGATGCCGTGGGCGAACAGTTGGGGTTCTCCAAGGCTTTTGTTTATACGAACTATGGGTCCAAGCAGGAGTTGCTGGCGGAAATCTGCACCCTCGGCGTGACGGGCGTGCATTCGGAAGTGGGCCATGCGCTCAGCCTCGGGCTTGAGACGCGGCCCACGCTGACCGTGCTGATGGACCGCTATGTGACTGCGGTGCTGGACCGTCAGAAATACATCGCCGTCTATGTCCGCGAGGAAAAAAGCCTGTTGCCCGAAGATGCGGCGCGCATCAGCCTGCTGCGCCGGGCGTTCTTTGCCACCATCGCGGATTTCATCGCCAAGGGTGCCGAGGAAGGCGTGTTCCAGACCTCGGATCCGCATATGGCGGCGCTGACGCTGGGCGGCGCGGTCACCTGGTCCACCTTCTGGTACCGCGAGACGGGGCGGCTGGACCGCAAGGCCATCGCCCGCGAGATCACACGCAATGCGAACCGGATGCTGGGCGTAACACCCGGCGGGGGCGCATGAGACGAAGGGTCGAGGCGGAGCGGCGGCGTGATGCCTCCGTGGCGAATGTCGACATTGATGTCTTTGCTGCGGCCCCTCGCTCCGGTGTGCGGCCTTTTTTTGGAATTCGGGCAATACGTTGTCGACACATTGACCAGTTATTTATCGGCGCAGCCGCCATCTGATCTTGGCGGGCGGCGGGAAAAGTGGAACGATACCGCTTGCGCTAGATGCCCCAACAAGCGGATCGGAGCCTGTCTTGCCATTACTCCATCATCGTACTCTCGGTCGAGGACCGGCTGTTGTGCTGGCGCATCCCGTCGGGCTTGATCAGACATTCTGGGGCGGGTTGTCCGATGCCTTGGCGTCCCATCATACCGTGGTCGCGGTGGACCTGCGCGGGCACGGCGGGTCCGAGGATGCCGCAAGGCCGGGGCAGATGGCGGCCTACAGGGACGATTTGGTCACGTTGATCGAAACCCTTGGCCTTGGACCGGCGACGCTGATCGGGGTGTCGTTTGGCGGCATGATCGCACAGACGATCGCCTGCGACCGCCCCGATCTGGTGGCCGGGCTGGTTCTGGCCGCCTGCCCCGGCGCAATGCTCGAGGCCGCGCGGACGGCCATCTTGCAACGCGGTGTGGATGCAGAACTAGGTGGGATGGCCTCGATTCTGGAGGCGACGCTGGCGCGGTGGTTCACCCCGGCGGCCCCCGCCGCGCTGGTGGACCGGGTGCGCGGCCGGTTGCTCGCCAACGCGCCGACGAACTGGGCCGCAGCGTGGGAGGCGATTTCCGGGCACAACGCGCTGCCCCGCCTGCCGGCGGTGCGCTGCCCCGCGCTTGTCATCGCTGGCGAACTGGATGTCGCCACCCCGGTCGAGGCGACACGCGCGCTGGCAGCGGCAATTCCGGGCAGCCGCCACGAGGTCATGAACGGTGCGCCGCATATGTTGCAACTGGAATGCGAGGCCCGATTTGCCGCACTGGTCCAGCACTTTCTGAGGGGGACAGCATGACAGCCCGCGGCCTTTTGCTGGTGGTGGCTGACCCCGCACCTTCGATCGAAGAAGAATTCAACGCATGGTATGATACCGAACACCTGCCCGAACGCGCCGCTTTGCCGGGGTTTCACACTGCGATGCGGTTCACCTCTTTGGGCGACGGGCCACGTTATGCGGCGCTGTATGATCTGACCGATCTGAGCGTGCTGGATTCGGCCCCCTATCAGGCCGTGTCGGGGGCAAATTTCAGCCCGTGGACCCGGCGCGTGATGGCCCGCGCCCACCCGGCACGGATGACCGCGCGGCTGGTGGCGGGGACGGCGGCGCCGACCGGGCCTTGCCCGCGCCTGATGATCCTGAAGTTTCGCGACTGCGGCGCCGCCGATGCCGCGCAAGTGATGGCGGGGCTGGAGGCCAGCTTGCCGCACACGCGCTGCCGGGTTTTCGCCGGGGCCGAGCCCTCGGCAGATTTCCTGCTCGCAGTTGTGGAAAGCCCGGCTCCGACGATCCCGCCCTTGGGGCTGGACCATCTCGGCGAAGCCCGTGGCAGGCTGGCGATGGCCGCAACCTACCGCCCCTATCGCGGCTGATCAGTCCACCGCCCGCGCCATCGCGCGCGCGGGGGCGCCGTCGGCGTTGATGATGCTCAGGCCCGCAAGAAACACCTCCACACGGCGGTTCGACAAGGCGCCGAGGTTGGCCATGTGCTCGGCGATCAGAATCCCGTGCGGGAGCAAGGTGTGGTGGACCGGCCAGTAAAACCCCTCGGCCGGGCGGTTCGAGGGTGCAAGGTCCGGGGTGGCAAAGTCGACCCCGATCATCTTGACCCGCTGCTCGACCAACCACTTCGCCGCCGCATGCGTCAACGAGGCATGGCGTTCGTAAGACGGATCATCAATCCGGCTGGACCAGCCGGTATCAAACAGCACGATATCGCCGGGGCGCAGTTCAGGCCGCGCGCGTTCCAGATCGTCGATGTCGATAAGCCCGTATTCCGGAACATCGAAGGTCCAGACCACACCGGGGCCGTATAGCCGGTCCAGCGGCACCTGATCGAACGACGGCGCATCCACAATGAAATGATTCGGCGCGTCCAGATGGGTGCCGTGATGGACGACCATGCTCATCAGGGTGATGTTGGCCGGGTACTCTGGGATCTTGCGCCACTGAGTGAACGAGGGCCGGGGATAATTCGGAATGGCCGAGAGCGTTTCGGTCAGGCGGTGTGACAGGTCGATCCACGGGCCGCCCGTGCCGCCGATCACCGGCGCGGGCACATCATTCCAGCCGATCCAGCGGGTCGCCTTCAGCGCGCAAACATCACACATCCTGCCCATCCTTCGCCACCGGCGCAGCCTTGCCGCGCACCTCCACCCCCGGCCAATCTTCGATCACCTGAATGAGGCTGGTATAGTCGTCATCGCCCCGCCCGTGCGCGATGCCCTGAAACCACACCTGCGCCACGCTGGAGCTGGCGTGATGCGGAACGCCGCGGGCGCGGTATTCCGCCAAACACAGCATGACGTCCTTGTACATCGTGCCAAGTTTGCCGCCGTAATCGAAACTGCGCGTCAGAATGGACTGCGGAAACTTGTCCAACGTCGCGCCGCACCGCCCGGTGCTGACATTGATGAGGTCGATCAGCACATCGGCATCCAGCCCGGCCTTGACCCCCATCGTCACCGCCTCGAACGATGCGACCATGCCAGCGGCGGAGATCATGTTGTTGGCCAACTTGGCGACCTGCGCCTGACCGGGCGTGATGCCGACATGGAAAACGCGCCCGGCAATCGCCTCCAGCCGCGGGCGACACAGGTCAAACACCGCCTGCGGTCCCGCCGCCATCACCGTCAAGGACCCGGCCCGCGCGCCACGCGGGCCGCCGCTGACCGGCGCATCCAGTGTGGCGATGCCATGCACGGCCAGACCCTGCGCGATGTCGGCCACGGTGTCCGATCCGATGGTCGACATTTCGACATAGATACCGACACCTTTTGCCGTGGCGATTCCGGCCGTGCCCAGCGCGACGGCGCGGCTGACTTCGGGGTTGGGCAGGCAGGCGAACACCACGTCGCAGCCTGCCGCTGCCTCGGCTGCAGACCCCGCCGCCCGCGCCCCGCGTGCCACCAGCGACGCGACCGCCTGCGGCGCAGGGTCGAACACCACAAGGTCGAAGCCGTGGTCCAAAAGGCGCTCGGCCATTGGCGCCCCCATCGCGCCCAGTCCGATGAATGCCGTTCGCGTCATTGTCACATCCCCCGCGCCGCACAGTATAAATGTCGACAGTCAAGACATGTTATGCCGCGCTTGTCGCGCCTGCGTCAAGGCAACATACGCCGGCACAGCGATTCGGGCCTCGCTGAAGCCTCAGTAATACTAGGATTTTCTGCGTCGCGTCACGATTGTCTCTGCCCTGCGGCGTGATCGCCAAAACTCTTGGGTGAAGGTAAGGAAAGAATCCCGTCCAAAGTGTCGACATATCTTGACGGAGCCCTGCGTGGCGTGGGAATGTACCGCTCAGGAAACAGGCGCCGCCCCACAGGATTTTGCGGGCCAGCTGGAGGAACGGAATGTCAGCATTGATGACCGGAAGCATGGAGTATCTGCGCAGGCCGCTCGTGCGCAACATCAAGGCCGGCGACCGCGCGCTGGTGCTGACCGACACGGCGCATGACCCAAGGGTGTGGCAGGCCGTGATGAGCATCCTGCAGGAGATCGGCGCGGACGTGACGGTGGCCTTGTTCGAACGCCGCCCGGCCGATTACTACGATCCGCCCGCAGCGGTGTGCGAGGCGATGATGAAGTCGGACGTCAACATCCTGCTGGCTTCGACCGGAATGCTGCATTCGCCTGCCAGCTTTCGCGCGATGGAGGCGCGGATACCGTCAATCTGCATGGACGGGGGCATGTCGCTGGAATGGTTCCAGTCGGGCGCTGTGACCGAGGATATGAAACAGGTGATGGTGCGCAAGCACTATGTCGCGAAGGATATCTTTGGAGCGGACGCCAAGGAATGCCGGGTGACATCAAAATATGGCACCGACTTCACCTACCGCGTCGACGACCGCATCTTTGTCCCGCCGCTGCCGGGACCGAACTTTGACCCTTACAAGATCGTCGATTTCGACAAGGATGAGAACCGCAAGGGCGGAAACCTGTATTACTACTTGTTCCCAACCGGCGAATTCAACGTCGCCCCGATTGAAGGCACCGCCAATGGCAAGCTGGTGATCGATCTGACCATGCACCACATCGGCCGGCTGGAAGACCCCATCGAACTGAACGTGGTTGATGGCCGCGTTGTCAGTATCGAAGGCGGCGCTTCGGCCCGGGTGTTGCGGGATTATCTGACGGAGTATGGCGACGACAACGCCTATATGTGTCCGGCAGAAGCCTCGATCGGGATCAACGCCAAGGCGCTGGTCCGAGGGATTCAACGCGAAGACAAGAACGTCATGGGCACCATGCACTTCGGCCTTGGCACCAACATCGACGTGGGCGGTTCGATCAAGTCCAAGATACATATGGACGGCGTGATCCTTGCGCCCACGCTTTACGTCGATGGCGACATGCGGATGGAACACGGCCGATTCCTGCGCCCCATCGAAGGCTAGGCCCCACCGGATTCTGCCCCGCCCCGGCAACGGGTCGCGGCGGGCCGCCCCCCGCGACAGCGCGACCGCGACGGGTGACTGCAATTGCAACGCGCACCACCGACCGGGAGGAATGAAATGCAACGGACACTCAGAACACTGGCGCTGGCATTGGCCGCGCTCAGCACGACCACCAGCGTGGCGCGCGCCGAAACGACCCTGAAATGGGGCGAACACCTGCCGCAATGCTGCTCGATGTATGCCGCTGCGGCGCAGTGGGCGGTTGACGAAACCGCCAAGCGGTCAAACGGCGATCTGAAGATCGACATCAACTATGGCGGCGTTTTGGCCACGGTGGGGGAAATCCCCAGTGCGGTGGAAAACGGCGTGATCGACATGGGCAACCTTGTGACGCCTTACTTCCCCGACCAGTTCGTCATCAACAACGCCATTCCCTTCTTCTGGCCGCAGCCCAAAAGCCAGGCCGAACTTGGGGAGTTGATGCTGAAGTGGCATGACGAGGTGCCGGCCTTTGGCGAGGAACTGGCGAAATACAAGCTCAAGCTCGTCGCCGTGCGCCCGTTGCCGCCCTATGGCCTGATCTGCAGCAAGCCGATCCGCACGATGGAGGACTTCAAGGGCAAGCGCATCCGGTCTTACGGCGTTGCCCTGCCCGCGATGCTGGAAGCCCTTGGCGCGGTGCCAGTGGGCATGCCCGATGTCGAAGCCTACGAGGCCATGAGCAACAATATCCTTGACTGCTCGGCCGCAGATATCGCGCTCGTGGATGCGTTCAAGCTGAACGAGGTTGCCAAGTTCTTTGTCGACGTCCCGATGGGCGCCTCGTGGGGGCATATCATCGTGATGAACACCGACAAGTATGCCGCGCTGTCCGACAGCCAGAAGGCAGTGATCGATTCGCTGAAAACCGATCACCAGTCCGAGCTTTTGCGCCTGTTCCGCGCCAAGGAGGCCGAACTGGTCGCCAAGTGGAGCGCTGACAAGAGCGTGGAGATCATCAAGTTTCCTGCGGAGGAGTTCCTGAAAGCGACGCTGGAGAACCCCAAGGTTCAGGCCGTCCGCAACAGCTGGAAGGACCGCGCCATTGCCGCAGGGATGCCCGCCGCCGATGCCGAACGGGTCGTCAAGGACATCAGCAACTGATCTGCTGACATCCGGGCGTGGCTTCCGCTGCGCCCGGACGTTTCGTCCGCAACCGAAAGGTCCGCCGATGCGCGACACATTCCTGAAGGTCTATGACGGCTACGGCAAGGTCCTGTGGGCCTTTGCGATTCTGGCCGGTGTGCTGACCTTTGCCATCATGTGCGTGATCGACACCAATGCCTTTCTGCGCAAGCTGTTCAACTGGCCCCTGCCTGCGGCGCTGGAAATGACCCAGTCGTTGCTGGTTGGCGCGATCATGCTGCCGTTCGCCTTTACCCTGTTCAAGCGCGAGCATGTCAGCACCGTGGTGCTTACCTCCATGCTGTCGGTGCGGGCACGGACGCGTCTGCATCTGTTCTGGTCGGTGGTGGGCGCGCTTTTGTTCGCGGCGGTGACCTATGGCACCTTCCGCTACGCACTGCGGTCCTATGCGATGAACGAACAGACCTGGGGCGCGGGCATCACCTTTGCGATCTGGCCGTCCAAGATGGCGATCAGCCTTGGAACCGGGCTTTTGACCCTGCAATTCCTGCTGGATGCCATCGGCTATGCGTTGATTCCCGGCTTCCGAACCAGAGACGACGAAACCGAGGGGCTGCATGGCAATGTCTGATCTGGCCATCGGTTTCACCGGCGTCGTTCTGCTGCTGCTCTCCATCGTGGCGGGCGCACCTATCATGCTGGCGCTGACAGCGGTGGGGTTCATCGGTCTGATCCTGCTGAGCAATTTTGCCGGGGCCATTTCGATCCTCGGAACGATCTACTATTCGGTGGTCAGCAGTTTCCACTTTAGCGTCATTCCGATGTTTCTGCTCATGGGGTTTTTCGCCATGCGGGCGGGCATCGGGCGCGACCTGTTTGACGCCTGCACCAAATGGTTTGGTCGCTTGCCCGGCGGGCTTGCGCTGGCCAGCACCGGGGCAGCGGCGGCATTTGGCGCGGCGTCAGGCTCGAGCGTGGGAACCGCCACGCTGTTCACCAAACTGGCGCTGCCGGAAATGATTGCCCGCGGCTATGACCGCGGATTTGCCGCCGCGTCCATCGCCATTGCCGGGACATTGGCGGTGCTTATACCGCCCAGCGCGCTGATGGTGGTGTACGGCATCCTGACCAATTCCTCGATTGGCAAGCTTTTGATCGCGGGCATCGTGCCCGGCATCATCTTTACCCTGATCATTGTGACCACGATTCTGATCATCGCGACCATCAGCCCCCAAAAGGCGCCCGCCGACGACCGCAGGTATAGCTGGGGCGAACGGCTCTGGTCGCTGCGCATGGTCGGGCCGCTGGTTCTGGTAATCGCGGTGATGCTCGGCGGGCTTTATGGCGGCGTGTTCACCCCGACCGAGGCGGGCGGTATCGGCGCGCTTGTGACGTTTCTGATGGCGGTCATCCGGCAGCGCGGGCTTCGCGGCATGGCGCTGGGAAGAACCTTGCTGGATACGGTTGTTCTTACCTCGATGATCTTTGCCATCATTATCGGCGGACTGCTGTTCGCGCGGTTCCTGGCGCTGAGCGGCGTGTCGGGTGCGATCAAGACACTGCTGGTCGACGGCGGCCTTGCCGTCTGGGTGGTCGTGGCGATGGTCACGGTGATCTATCTGGTGCTGGGCATGCTGATGGACGCGCCTTCGCTTTTGGCGATTTCGCTGCCGATCACTCATCCGGTGATGATGGGGCTGGGGTTCGACCCGCTGTGGTTTGGGGTCTATGTCATCGTGCTGGCCGAAATCGGCGCGATAACGCCGCCGGTGGGCATCAACTGTTTCGTGGTCAAAGGGGCTGCGGGCAACCTTGTGACGCTGGAGGAGATATTCCGCGCGCTCACCCCCTTCATCCTGGCGGCGTTCCTGATGCTGGCGATCATGCTGATGTTTCCTCAGGTCGCACTGTATTTGCCGGGGTTGATGTGATGTCCGCCGGAACCGACCGCGCCGCAGTGGCACACCGGCCCTATGCCGGGGTTCGGGTGCTGGACCTGACTCATCAGCTTGGCAGCTACGTGGGCCGCCTGTTCGCAGACCTTGGTGCCGAGGTGATCCGGGTGGAACCGCCCGGCGGCCTGCCGGACCGGCGCGCGATGGACACGGGCGTCGCCGGAGCCAAGGCGCGGTTCCTTTTCTTCAATGCCAGCAAGAAAAGTGTGGTGCTTGATCTGGACAGTCCGGCGGGGCTAGACGGGTTTGCCGAGTTGGCGCGGGGTGCGCAGGTGGTGTTGCTGGAACGTGGCGGGCCCATGTGGGGTCGGATCGGGGAGGCCCGGGCCGCCGCGCCCTCGGCGGTGGTGACTGCGGTATCGCCCTATGGCCTGACCGGGCCGCTGGCCGATGCACCGGCGACAGACCTGACGTTGCAGGCCGCCGGGGGCATCGCGTGGATGTCGGGCCGAACCGAGGACGCGCCGCTGTCGCTGCCGTTTGATCAGGCGACGATGGTCGCGTCGGTCTATGCCGCGACGGTCACCGCGATTGCGCTGGTGGATGCCGAAGCCACCGGCACCGGCCACCTGATTGACGTGTCTGCGCAGGAATGCATCGCCCATTCGTTGCAGAACGCCCTTCAGGTATGGGATCTGGAACAGCGCATTTCGATCCGTGGCGGCGAAGGCACCCGCGACGCAACCGAAGACATCTTTCCGTGCAAGGACGGATTTGTGTTTCTGGCGGCGCCACTGGCCTTGGGCAGTTCGTTCCGGGCGTTGCTTGGCTACATGCGTGATATGGGCCACCCGGCCTTTGACCATCTGTCCGACCCGCGCTGGCAGAACCGCGAATGGCGCTTGACGCGTGACGCGCGCGACGCGTTCCGCGCGATCGTGACGCCGTTCTTTGCAGGGCTTGACCGCGAAGCGCTGACGCGCGCGGCGATTGACCGCCGCATCGTGCTGGGGCCGGTCAGCCGGATGTCCGATATCTTTGACGATCCGCAACTGATGTATCGCGAATTCTTCACCACGATTCCGACTGACATGGGGGATCTGCGGTTTCCAGGCGCGCCTTACCGCCTGACCCCGCCTGTCTGGGGCGTCAACCCGGCGCCCGCATTGGATGCCCAAGGATCAGCGCCATGAAGCCACAGTTCCTGAAGGGTGTGCGATTTGCCGATCTGACGTGGGCCGGGGCAGGGCCGTTCTGCACCAAGATCTTTTCCGATTTCGGTGCCGAGGTCATCAAGATCGAAAGCTCCACCCGGCTGGATTCGGTGCGCACCGGCGGCCCGTTCAAGGACCGCA
>JAUXPG010000001.1 GCA_030683915.1 Gemmobacter sp. | reverse complement strand
CACAGCACCGGCACGCCGCCGAACCGCACCTGCGCGCTGTCAAAATGGATCTGCCGGGTTTCCTGGTCGTGGATCACCCGGCGCGCCCGGATTTCCCACAGCGGCGTCGCGCTGGTGTCGCAGACGCGGCAGCTTGACGCGACGGCCTTGGACATCAACGTGTGCCGCCCGCCCAACCGCTGGATTTCGGCGGCGGCAATCTGCATCTGGCGGTCCATCACGACCCGCGCCGAAGTCAAAATGCCCGCGCGCAGGTCGTCGGACAACTGCGCCGCATCGGCCAGCAGCACGGTGCCCTTGTCATCGGTCAGCGTCAGCGGGCCCGCGATATCCAGCGACCCTGCCACCCGGTCATAGGTCACCCGCGTCGCCCGCAACCGCGCGCCGCGATACAGCACCTCGACCCCGCCTTGTGCGACCAGTGTGCGGTTGCCTGTCACCTGCACCCGGTCAGCGACCAGCGTCGCGGCGTCCTGCGCCTGCGCCATCGGCGCGGCCGGTGCGATCAGCAGCGACAGGATCAGCGCAAGACGCAAAAGGCGGCGCATGGATCAGCCGTCCTCCAGATGCAAGAGCAGGCCCATCGAAGCCATCAAGGCCACCGCCGGCGGCGCCCAAGCGGCCAGTGCCACCGGGATCTGGCCGTTTTCGCCCAACACCTGCGCGAAGTTGCGCAAAAAGAACATGGCAAACCCCGCAAGCACCGCCAGCAGCACCATGGTGCCGGACCGCCCGAACCGCACATGCCGCATGGTGAACCCTGCCGCAAGCAGCACCATCGCCGCAAGGGTCAATGGCAACGCCAGTTCGCGTTGCAGCCAGACCCGGTGCTTTTGCGCGGAAAACCCCGCCCGCTCCAACCCTTCGATGAAGGCGGGCAGATCCCAGATCGCGATGGCATCCGGGGCGCTGAAGCTTTCACGGATGCGCGCTGCCGTCAGGTCGGTGGGCAGGCGCGCGGTATCGACCCGCGTCGCGGTGCGTTCGGGGTTGGCATCGGTCAGCCGCCATTCCTTCACGCCGGTCAGCGTCCAGAACCCGGGCGACAACCGCGCCTCCTCGGCCTCGATCCGGCTGATCGGCTGGCCTTGCGCGTCAAAGTCAATGAAGGTCACTGCAAACAGGTGGGTGCCGTCCTGATTGGCGCGCGCGGCGCGGATCACGATCTGCCCGGCAGGGCTGCCCTGACGCAACCACAAGCCTTCGCGGCTGACCGACAGCACGCTTTGCACCCCGTCGCGCGACAGGCGCGACGACACGTCCTCCGCCACCCGCGCGGTCGCCGCGACCAAGGGGTTCAGCACCGCAACCGCCACCGCCCCCATCAAGAACGCCGCCAGGGCGGGTGCCACCAGCGCCCGAATGGCCGACCGCCCCGCCGCCCGGATCACCACCAGTTCCGACGACCGCGCCAGCGCCAGAAACAGCGCCACCGACCCCAGCATCACCACCAGCGGCAAAATCCGGTAAATGCCGCCTGCAAGGTTCAGCGCCGCAATCTGTGCTGCCATCGCAAGGCCCGCGTCGGGGTTGCCCGCATGGCGGCGGATCTGCTCGACCATGTCGATCAACATCAGGATGCCGGCAAACACCGCCGCCACCACCCCGACCGTCACCAGAAACCGCCGTGCCAGATAAAACCCCAGCGTCATGCCCCGGCCCCCCCGCCGCGCCTGCGCCACAGGCCAAAGGGGCGCTGCGACCACCACAGCAATCCCGCCGCCAGCACGCCGCCCGACACCGGCGCGGCCCACACCAGCGGCCACAACCGTTCGTCGCGCACGCCCAGCGTTTCGGCACTGTTGCCGACCAGCTGCACCGCCACCAACGCCACCGCGCCGCCCAGCAACTGTTTCCACAACCCGAACCGGCTGAACGCCCCGACGAGCAAGGCGGCAAACCCGATCATCGCCGCCACCGTGGCCAGAAAGGGCTGGGCAAAACGGTTGTGCGCCTCGTAGAGCAACACCGCCCGGCTGCGCCCGGTCGCCGCCTGCACCGCTGCGTCGGCGCGCAGCAGATCGCGCGTGGACATCGACGCCTCATCGCGCAGCCCCAGCCCTGCGGGGGACAGCACCGCGCCCAGATCATAGGTGAAATCGGCAAACCGGGTGACCGCAAGCCGCCCGCCGTCATAGGTCAGCGTCTGCGCCAGGCCTTCGAACAGCACCAGTTTCGGCCCGGTGGGCGACCGCGCCAACAGCGCGCGCCGCGCGGTATAGCTGGTGCGGCTGTTTTCCGACCGGGCATCCGACAGGAAGATGTCGCGCAGCTCGCCCGCTTCGGTGATCTCGCGGATATAGAAGGTCACACCTTCGGCGGGAAACTGGAACACCCCCGCCCGCAGGAACCGCGCTGTCACGTTTTCCGCGATTTCGGCCTGACGCAGCGTCAGCGCGGTGCGGCTGGCAGGGACCAGCGCATGCATCAGCACCGCCATCATCGCCGCCACGATCAGCCCGAACACCAGCACCGGCCGCGCCAGACGCCATGCGGAAAACCCGGTGGCCTGCATCACCACCAGTTCCGATTCGGTGCTCAGCCGGTTGGTCACAAAGGCCGCCGCCGCGAAGGCCGCCACCGGCAACACCAGCCGGATCACATTGGGCAGGGTCAGCAGCGTCAATTCCAGAAACACCAGCGCCGACTGTCCGTCGCCGATCAGCCGGTCAAACAGCCCCACCGCCCGGTTCACCCAATAGACCGCCACCAGCACAAGGGCGAAGAACCCGAACAGCATCAGAAGCTGCGACAACAGGTATCTGTCGAATCGCGCCACGCGAACCCATCCCACATCCTGACGAACATGCCCGTCCTAGACCACCTTGACCGGACCGGGAACCCGAATTCCACCCGCAAGGCAAGCTGCCGCCCACGGCACGGGGTCTGGTCAACCCCACGGCCCGCCGCTAGGGTCGCCCGCGCAGTCCCAACCGGAGTCCGAGATGACCACGCCCGTCGCGATCCAGTTCACCGACCCCCAGATCGACACGCTTGCCACCCACGAAGGCCGCATCGCCCTGCTGACCGGGGCCGAAGCCCGTGGGCTGCTGGCCCGCCGCCTGTCCCGGCTGACGCGCGGTGCGCTGGACCGCGCGCTTGCCTCGCCCGCCTTCGCCAAGCTCAAGCCCGGCGAGGCGATGGACCTTGCCTGGCCGGCAGGGCTTGCGGCTTCGGCGCTGCAACTTGTCAAGCTCGAGGCCAAGGCCGATGTCGCCACCGCGCGCAAGGCTGGCGCCGCGATCGGCGCCAAACTGACCGAGGCGCCGACCCTTGTGCTGGCGGCGGGCGCCCCCCGCCCGGCCGATGTGGCCTTCGGCCTTGCGCTGCGCGGCTACAAGTTCACCGAACGCAAATCCGACCGGGGCAAACCCTTCGGCCCGGTGACGATGATGGTGACCAACCCCGAGCAGGTTGCCGCGGCGGCAGGCCCGATGGCTGCGGTCGCCGAAGGCGTTTTCTTCACCCGCGATCTGGTGTCGGAACCCGCCAACATCCTGACTACCGACGATTTCGCAGCGCGGCTGGCCGCGATGCAGGATCTGGGGCTCGAGGTGGAAATCCTTGACGAGGCCGAACTGGAACGGCTGGGCAT
>JAUXPG010000375.1 GCA_030683915.1 Gemmobacter sp. | reverse complement strand
GCATCGTGTTCAAGGCCATCACCATCAAGGGCGTTTATGGCCGCGAAATCTTCGAGACGTGGTACAAGATGATCGCCATGCTGGAAAACGGCCTTGATGTCAGCCGGGTCATCACCCACCGTTTTCCGGTCAGCCGCTTCGCCGAAGCGTTCGAAATCATGCGTTCGGGCAAGTCGGGCAAGGTGGTGCTGGACTGGGGCTAAGCCCGCCCGTCACCCCCGCGCGGCGCTTTCGCCCCCGTCGGGAAAGGCGCTGCGGACCGCCGCCTCGCAATGGGCGGCCAGCGCCTTGCGATCAGGAAAATCGGCCACGCGGACGGGCTCGTGGAACACCACCTCAACGCCGCCGGGGCGCCGGACAGCCAGTGACTTGATCAGGTGGCGGGCGAAATCCATGTCGCCCCACCAGCCATAGAACCGCGCGTCCTGCCCTTCGGGCGCGGAATAGATCAGCGTCACCGGCTGCACCCACAAGATCGCATCCAGCCCGTCGGCAAAGAAAGCTGCGAACAGGGTCGATTTGAACGGCAGCACCCGCAGCCCGTCGGTCGAGGTGCCTTCGGGAAAGAACAGCAGCTTGTGCCCGGCACGCAACCGGGCCTCGAACATGTTCTTTTGCGCCAGCGCCTGCACGCCTTTGCGCTGAATGAACAGGGTGCCCGTGGCGCGCGCCAGCAAACCGATGCCGGGCCAGTCCGCCACTTCGGATTTCGCGACGAAATAAATCCGCTGCGGTGCGTTCAGGGTAAAGATGTCAAGCCAGCTGACGTGGTTCGCCACCACCGCGCCGTGGTGGCGCATCGGCACCCCGCGCGACGCGAACCGCATGCCCATGATGCGAAACGCCGACCGGCACACGAACTGCGTGATATGCGGCGTCAGCGGGCGTTGCAGACCGAACAACGGCCGTTCCACCAGCCGCACAAGCAACAACAGCGCCAGACAGCCGAAGGTCACGCCGCCCAGGACCAGCCCTCGGAACACAATCCTCAGCCAGCCAAACGGGCCGATGCGCGGCGCTTGGGGCTCATCGGCTGCCTCGGGCCAGAACCGCGTCACCCCGCGACCCCGGTCTTGCGGTCATAGAACTGGCGGTGCCGCGCCGACATGCGGACGGTGTCCATCAGCAGGCAGACGTCCGTGGTGTTGAACGCATGGTCAATCCATGCCCCATCCCCGACAAATCCGCCCAGACGCAGATAGGCCTTGATCAGCGCCGGGGTTGCCGCCATTGCCGCGCGGCGGTCGATATGATCCGCCGGCATCAGGTTCATCTCCAGCCGGTGTTCCGGGCGGGCCCGCACCCGCAGGTCCGGCGGCGCCATATGATGATGGTGCAGATAGGCCAGCGGTTGGCGCAGGCGGGCAACATCGGTGCCGTGAAAGCTTGCCGTGCCGAACAGCACCTCGATATCGCGTTCCTGCACATAGTCGGCCAGCGCGTTCCACAACAGGAACATCGCCGTGCCGCCCCTGTAGGCCGGATGCACGCAGGACCGCCCCAGTTCCAAAAGCCGCCGCCCCGTCGCTTTCAGCGGCGTCAGGTCATATTCCCCTTCGGAATAAAACCGCCCCAGCGCCGCCGCCTGCGCGCAAGACAACAGGCGGTAGACGCCCACCACATAATCGGACGCCAGGCAGTCGCGGCGCGTGTCGATCAGCAGCAGGTGGTCGAAATAGGGGTCGAACTCATCGGCTTCCAGCCGCGCATCATGGTCAACCATCGGGCCGTCGCCGCCAAGTTCGGCCACGAACACCTCATAGCGCAGCCGCTGCGCCGCGCGCAGGTCGCGGTCATCGCGGGCCAGGCGCAGGATGAAATGCGGCTCGGTCGGCGTCATGGGCGAGGTCGGTCCGGGCTGGGGCCGGGCAGTCCGGCGGGTCAAGGGCTTTTACCAGCGCAGGACCGCATTGCAACAGAATCCGGCCTCCGGTTGCATTTCGCGAATCCGCCGCTATCCTTGCGTGTGGTCATCGATACACGGGCTGGAGCGTCACATGGTCGGACATCAGCACGACCTTGCCTTCATGTTCGAAGTTCACGGTGACGCGCCCGTTGATGTTGGATTGCACCTGCCCCAACCCCCAGTCGGGCCGCGTCGGGTGGGTGACCAGCATTCCGGGTTCCAGCATGTCGTTCAGGCTGCGCAAGGCCGGGGCTCCGATGACGAAAGGGGACGCAATGTCCGATGATCCAGACCTTGCGGCCCTGTTGGGTTCGCGCATCTGCCATGACCTTATCAGCCCTTTGGGCGCGATCGGCAACGGCGTCGAGCTTTTGATGCTGGATGGGGGTGCCGCGCGGCCCGAGGTGGCGCTGATCGCGCAAAGCGTGGCCAGCGCCAACGCCCGCATCCGGTTCCTGCGCGTGGCCTTCGGCATGGCAGGGGACGGGCAGCGAATGGGGCGGCCCGAGGTTCTGGGCCTTGTCAAGGACTGGACGGCGGGCGGACGGCTGGTGGTGGACTGGCAGGTGACCGGCGACCACCCGCGGCCCGATCTCAGGCGGGCGTTTCTGGCGATGATGTGCCTTGAGGCCGCCCTGCACTATGGCGGCACGCTGACCGTCCGGCTCGAAGGCG
>JAUXPG010000352.1 GCA_030683915.1 Gemmobacter sp. | reverse complement strand
CTCGACGGCGGGCTTCACGTTGTCCAGCGCCTCGTGGAACGCTTCGATGGGCGAACGCTTCAGGCGCTTTTCCACACGGTCCAGGGCATTGTAGACGATCGATTCCGCGACCGACTTCTTACCGTCGATCATCAGGTTGTTCATGAATTTCGTGACCACCCGGTCGCCATACTTGGCATCAGGCAGAACTTCGCGCTTTTCGGCGGCGTGACGACGCGACATATCTTAGTTCCTCACTTCGGACGCTTCGCGCCGTATTTCGAACGACGCTGACGACGATCTTTCACGCCTTGCGTGTCGAGCACGCCGCGCAGGATGTGGTAACGCACACCGGGAAGGTCTTTCACCCGGCCACCGCGGATCAGCACGACCGAGTGCTCTTGCAGGTTGTGCTTTTCGCCCGGAATGTAGCTGATGACCTCGAAACCGTTGGTCAGACGCACCTTCGCGACTTTCCGCATGGCCGAGTTCGGCTTTTTCGGGGTGGTGGTGTAAACGCGGGTGCAGACACCGCGTTTCTGCGGGCACTGCTGAAGGTGCTGCGACTTCGAGCGCGTCACCTTGGGCTGCCGCGGCTTGCGGATCAGCTGTTGGATCGTCGGCATACTTCTCGCCTTCTCTTGCAACCCGTTCGGCCTCTGTGCGTCCACAGGGTTTCCGGGGGCAGTCTTCGTATTGGCGCCTTGCGCGTCCGCAAAACACAAAACCGCTGACGCCCGTTTGCGCGGGCGACGCGGTGGAATTCCAGAGGATCGGGGTGTGAACCCGGATCTTGACCACTATCATCGTGCAACCCGGACCAAGGGCTTTCGCCCCGATCCGGTTGCGCGCCGTATAGGGGGAGTCGCAGGGGTTGTCAACAAGGCCGCCCCCGCCCCGCAAGGCGCGCGACGCAGGGCGCGCTCCGTGCCGGTCACGCCCGGTCACAACCTGCGGAAGGGGGGATGCACGCCGCCGCACGGAATGCTTATATAGGCATCATGCGTATCCTTGCCCTCGCCGCCCCGCTCCTTGCCTTCGTTCTGGCCGCCGCCCCGGTGCAGGCGGAAAAGCTGTCTTTGGCCGAGTTGTCCCGATACCTGAACGGGCTTGGCACGGTCGAGGCTGAGTTCACCCAGATCAATCCCGATGGCACCCTTGTCACCGGCACCATCCGCATCAACCGCCCCGGCAAGGTGCGGTTCGAATATGCCCCGCCCGACCGCACCGTGGTCATGGCCGACGGCCAGCAGGTGGCAATCTTCGATCCGAAATCGAACCAGCCGCCCGAGCAATATCCGCTCCGCCGCACGCCGCTGCACCTGATCCTTGCGCCCAACGTCAACCTTGGCACGGCCCGGATGGTCGTCGCGCATACCGAGGAAGGCCCCGCGACCCGCGTCACCGCGCAAGACCCCGAGCACCCGGAGTATGGCCGGATCGACCTTGTGTTTACGCCACGCCCCACCGAACTGCGCCAATGGATCATCACCGATGACGGCGGCAACCAGACGACCATGATCCTTGGCGAGATGAAAAAGGGCATCGGCCTGTCGGCGCGCCTGTTCGACATCGACGCCGAGGCGCAGTCGCGCGGGGTCGTGCGCGCCGACCGCTGAGCGCGTTAGCGGCGGCGGCAGTTGGCCAGTTGGGCGCGGTAGGTTTCGGCGCGGTCCGCGACCCGCGCGGAAATCGCAACCAGCCAGGGCTTGGCATTATAACTGGCACGGGCATAGCCGGCCCGCCCCTCGTGATAGGCCAGATACTGGTTGCGCGCATCGGTGCGCGGAATGCCCAGCCCCTTTTCGGTCTTGTCGAAATACCAGCCCATGAAATCGGTGGCATCCTGAATGCGGTCACGCCGCGCGCCGCCGCGTCCGGTTTCGGCCTGATACTCGCTCCATGTGTCGTCCAGCGCCTGACTGTAGCCATAGGCCGAACTTTGCCGCCCCATGGGAATCACCCCAAGGGAATACCGGAACGGAGTGCGGGCATTGCCGATGAATTTGGATTCCTGATGGATCACCGCCATCTGCACATGGACCGGCACGCCCCACTTGCGCTCGGTGGCCTGCATTGCGCGGTAATACTTCGGACGCTCGTCCGCCAACCCGCAAGCGTTGTCCAGGTTGCGAGGCGCCGAAAAGTTGCCCCCGCAGGAGCCCAGCACCAGCACCAGCGCCAAGGCGCGCACATATCTGCTCATCTGCTTCTTGCCTGCCCGTTTTCTGCTACACTACGCCAGACGCGAAGCTTTGGGAATCCCGACATTCTGATGCGCGATCAGAAACGCGTGTGCCGTCGGAGCCCACAGTTTGTTTCGCCGGGGACGATTCTGGAATGTGGACAACCGCACCGGCAAGAGAGTAGTTACCACGTTGGGGGTTGTTGCCATGTTCAAGTCTCATGCCAAGTATCATCTGGGGCAGGTGCTGCGTCATCGCAAGCATCCGTTCCGTGGTGTGGTCTTTGATGTCGATGCGATGTTTTCCAACACCGAGGAATGGTATGCCGCCATCCCCGAGGAAAGCCGCCCGTCCAAGGATCAGCCGTTCTATCACCTGCTCGCGGAAAACGACCAAAGCTACTATGTCGCCTATGTGTCGGAGCAGAACCTTGTGCCCGACGACACCGGCGAACCCGTGGACCACCCCGATCTGCCCGACCTGTTCGGCGATTTCGAGGATGGGCGCTATCCGTTGCAGTTCCAGCTGAACTGACCGGGCCTTTGCGCGCCGCCGGGGCCGTGCCAGTATCGCGGCCATGACACATGCTTCGCTGATCCTCGATTTCACCTACGGCGATGCTGCGGCGCTCGCGTTCCTGCTGCTGGCATGGCTGGGCTTTGGCTGGCTGGTCGAGCACGCGCCCGCGACGCGGCCATCGGTCGCGCAACTGATGGCCGGGGCGCGGCGTGACTGGATGCGCGCCTTTGTCACCCGCCAGCCGCGCATCTTCGACGCCACCGTGCTTGACAGCCTGCGCCAATCCACCGCGTTCTTTGCCAGCGCCACGATGATTGCGCTGGGGGGCGGCGTGGCGCTGATCGGGGATGCCGAACGCCTTGCGGGCTTTGCCGCCGATTTCACGGTGCAGACCAGCCGCACGATGGTCGAGGTCAAGCTGCTGGTCGTGATGGTGCTGGTGGCCAATGCCTTCCTCAAGTTCGTCTGGGCCAACCGGCTGTTTGGCTATTGCGCCATCCTGATGGCCGCGGTCCCGAACGACCCCGACGACCCGGACTGCTACCCCCGCGCGGCACAGGCGGCAGAGATCAACATCACGGCGGCGCGCAGCTTCAACCGCGGGCTGAACTCGGTCTATTTCGCCATTGCAGCACTGGCGTGGATGGCGGGGGCGGTGGCGCTGGCCTTCGCGGCGGCCCTGACGCTCGCCGTGATGGCGCGGCGCGAATTCGCTTCGGCCTCGCGTCGGGTCATCCTGTCGGGGCGCGACGGGACCGGCGCATGACGGCAGGCACGGCGCTGGTGCTGGGGGTCACGGGCAACCTCGACTTTGCCGCAGGGGCGCTGATCGCGGGGTTCCTGCACCATAATCCGGAGTTTTCAGGCGATATCGTGGTGCTGCACGACGGGCTGTCAGACGCAGCTTTGGCCGCGCTGTCCCGCTTGGCGCCCCGGCTGGTGCCCCTGCCCTACGACCGTGCCACCGCCCTCTCCCGTCTGGCCACCGCTGGCCTGCCCGACCCCGCGATGCTGGACCGGCTGGGCCGGTGGGGCGCCATGACGCTGGCCAAGTTCGAGATGTTCGATTGGTTCGACCGGTATGATGCCGTGGTCTGGATGGATGCCGACATTCTCGTGCAGGCCCCCGTGCCCGATCTGTGGCAGGCGGGGCCGCTGGCTTGGCGCGCGCTGCCCCAGGGTGCGCTGGACCGTCGCCGCGATGTGCTGGCGGCACTGGGGCACCCGGCTGGCGGCGTGCCGCTGCCCAATGCGGGCGTCGTGGTTGCCCGCGCCGCGCTGCGCACCAAGGGCCTGCGCACCGCGGACCTTTATGCGCTGGCCGCACGGCTGCTGGCGCAAACCCCGGCCCGTTCGGTGGATGAGCTGGCGCTGTGGTTGGCGGCCAGTGCCGGCGGGCTGACGGTTCAGCCCCTGCCGCAAGACCTCAACCACCCCGCCGACCAGCCCGGCAGCCACAGCGCGCGCATCGTCCACGCCATCGGCCCCGACAAGTTCTGGAACGCACCACCGCTGCGACAGGGCTTTGCAGGCTGGGACCGCGCCCATACCGCATGGGTTGCCGCCGGTGGAACGGTGGCCCCAGCACCGGACCGCCTGCTTGATGTGCACCCCGCCGACCCGGCGACAGCGCTGACTTTTGCGCGCAACCGGGCATTCTGGACCGGGCTGTGGCCGGTGCTTGGCCCCGCCCTGCCGCGCGGGATGTGGCCCGACCTGCGAACGGAACGCGCGTTCCAGCGGCATTATCCCGCCGGGGCTGCGCGTGGCGCGTGGGTCGATCTGGGCCGCACGGCCAGCCCACGCCGTCTGCGCCTGTCGATCGGCGTCGAGCCGCGCAAACTGGCCGACCCCGCCCTGCCTGCCCGCATCGACACTGCCCTTGCCCGGTCGCCCGAACTGACGCTGCCTCGCCACGACGGGCGCCGGTTGATCGAATGGACCACCGAAAAGCCGCTGGACGAGGTGGCGGAAACCGTCCAATCCCTGCGCGACGTGCTGACCTTGGCGATGGAGGGCTGAGCCATGACAACACCCCGGCCGTCCGCAGTGATCATCGCGCACGGATCCCCCGCCGATCCGGTGCCGCAGCAGGCGGCGTTGCAGGCGCTGGCGGTGCGGGTGGCATTTCAACTGCCCGGATGGCATGTCCAGGGCGCAACCCTTGCCGCCCCGGGCGCGGTCGAAGGTGCGCTGGGCCGGGCCGAAAGCCCGCCGCTGATCTATCCGTTCTTCATGGCCCAGGGCTGGTTCACCGGGCGCGAACTCCCCCGCCGCCTTGCCGCTGCGGGGGGCGGGCATTTGCGCCAGCTGGCCCCGTTCGGGGTGGACCCGGACCTGCCCGCGCTGGTCGCCCGTGTCGCCTGC